>JBEINR010000173.1:0-2237 GCA_040377995.1 Akkermansiaceae bacterium
CGATCCTCGAAAAACACTTCAAGGATGTGCAGGATGTCGAGTTCACCGTGCAGGACGGCAAGCTGTTCATGCTCCAGACCCGCAACGGCAAGCGCACCGCTGCCGCCGCGCTGAAGTTCTCCATGGACATGGTCAAGGAGAAGCTCATCGACTGGAAGACCGCTGTGCTCCGCAACCCGGCCGAACAGCTCGACCAACTGCTCGCGCCGATCTTCGACGCGGCCGATGTGAAGAAAGCCAAAGCCATCGCCACCGGCCTTCCCGCCGGCCCGGGTGCCGCCTCCGGCAAAATTTACCTCAACGCCGATCGCGCGGCAGCCGCCGAAGCGAAAGGTGAAAAGGTCCTGCTCGTCCGCAACGAAACCAGCCCGGAAGACCTTCGCGGCATGATCGCTGCTGAGGGCATCCTCACCGCCAAGGGTGGTGTCTCGTCGCACGCCGCACTCGTTGCCCGCCAAATGGGCAAGGTCTGCGTCTGCGGCGCCTCAGCCGTCGAGATCGATTACGAAAAACTCACCGTCACCGCGTCCGGCCAGAAGTTCAAGGAAGGTGACTACCTTTCCATCGACGGCACCTCCGGCACGGTCTACGGCGGACAGCTCAAGACCGCTCCCTCGGAAATCATCACCGGCATCGTCAGCAACGACAAGGCCGCTCGCAAGACCGAGAAGTTCAAGAGCTTCCTCCAACTCATGGAGTGGTGCTCGAAGGTCACCAAGCTCGGCGTCCGCACCAATGCCGACACCCCAGAGCAAACCCGCATCGCGATGGCCTTTGGCGCAACCGGCATCGGCCTCACCCGCACCGAACACATGTTCTTCGAGGGTGACCGCATCGACGCGATGCGCGAGATGATCCTCGCCACCACCGAGAAGGCACGCCGTGCCGCTCTCGCCAAACTCCTCCCATTCCCGCGCGAGGACTTCACCGGCATCTTCAAAACCCTCAAAGGTTTCCCCGCCACCATCCGCCTCCTCGACCCGCCGCTTCACGAGTTCCTGCCCCACACCAAGGAGCAACAACTCGACCTCTCGAAGAAAATCGGCATCAGCGTCGAGAAGATCATCCAACGCGTCGCCGAACTCCACGAGTTCAACCCGATGCTCGGCCACCGCGGCTGCCGCCTCGGCATCGCCTATCCGGAGATCACCGAGATGCAGGCCCGTGCGGTCTTTGAAGCCGCCGCCAATGTCGCGAAGAAAAAAATCCCGGTGAAACCCGAGGTGATGATCCCGCTCGTCGGCTTCCAAAAGGAATTCGACCTCCAGGCGGAAATCGTCCATCGCGTCGCCAAGGAAGTGATGACCGAGAAAAAGGTGAAGTTCGACTATCAGGTCGGCACCATGATCGAAGTCCCGCGCGGCGCGCTCACCGCCGACGAGATCGCCAAGGGCGCCGAGTTCTTCAGCTTCGGCACCAACGACCTCACCCAGACCGCTCTCGGCATCAGCCGCGACGACATGGGCGCCTTCCTCATGCCCTACACCGAAGCGGAAGTCTTCAAGAAGAACCCCTTCGCCACGCTCGACAGCACCGGCGTTGGCCAACTCATGGAGATCGCCGTCGCCAAAGGCCGCAAGACCCGCCCGAACATCAAGCTCGGCATCTGCGGCGAACACGGTGGTGATCCGGACTCGGTGAAGTTCTGCCACAAGCTCGGCCTCAACTACGTGTCCTGCTCGCCCTACCGCGTGCCGGTCGCCCGCCTCGCCGCCGCCCAAGCCGCGATCGAGGACGAGAAAGCCGCGCCTGCGAAGAAGCCAGCCAAAAAGGCCAAGAAAAAGTAATCCGTGGCGGCGGTTTCCAACCGCCAAGCCCTTCAAACCAAAGCCGCCTCGGGAAACCGGGGCGGCTTTTTTTACCCGTGGTTGGCACAAAACAGCCACCTCTCTTCATCCAGTCATTTTCAAAAACTTGCATGAATCCCGATTGACTCGCGTACCATAATAGGTACATTTTGTCCGTGGCTTCTCCAGCTCCCAGACCACTGCGAACACTCTTTTACAGGACGGAAGCAGGAAACGAACCGGTCCGTGAATGGTTGTGCGATCCAGCGCCAAAACAAGAACTGGACCTTGCCCGCAAACGGCAGGCCAGCTTCATGAAACAACAAGCATCATGAAAAACAAAACACGCAAAAACATCCACTCTGGCAGCGACTTCACCGACTTCCTCACAAAGGAAGGAATCCGGCCCGAAGTCGAGGCGCTTGCCCTCAAGCGCGTGGTGGCACTCGA
>JBEINR010000058.1:0-5258 GCA_040377995.1 Akkermansiaceae bacterium
AAGCAGACCTTTCCCATGCGCAACCGCATCGTCGCCGCATGGTCGCGCGCCTTGCTGGTCGTCGAATGCCCGGCATGGTCGGGCTCGCTGATCACCGCCAACCTTGCCTCGGAATACGGTCGGCCCATTTTTGCCGTGCCCGGCCCAATCGACAAAGCAACCTCTGCGGGCTGCCATCAACTCATCCGCGATGGCGCAACCTTGGTCGCCGATGCTAGTCACATTCTCGACGATCTCGGCGAGTTGCCCTTTGCCGCAAACTCAAACAGCTCCGAAACCAATCCGTCCCTATCGGAGCAAACGAATTTTTCCGACCTGCCCGAAGACGAGGCCAAGGTGTTTGCGGTCCTCGACAGCTCGGAGTTGGCCATCGATCCGATCATCCAGCGTTGCGGGCTGCCCGCGCACGAGGTGACAGCCATTCTGATGAAGCTCGAAATGCGCCGCTTGGTGCGCGCGTTTCCGGGCTTTCGATTTGCGCGCAGGTGAGTTGATAAAGGGCCCTGTGATTGAATCAGGATCGTTTGCGCTTGAGCGGGTTTTTCCACTTCAATCCCGGAAAGCGCGAAAAATCCGTATCGGCGCTGCATAACACCAGTCCGCGCTCGATGGCCAAGGCCGCGAGATGAATGTCGGTGGTCAGGTTGCCCGCCGTGCGGACGCTGCCGATCATTTTTCCCAGTAATTCAAAATGACCATCGGAAGGATGGATGATTCTCACATGCGGCAAAGCCAGCCAACTTTCGAGAATGGCAAGAACCTCAGTGGCCTCGTAAGGATGGTTGAAAACACGCGGATTGGTAAGCAGCCGGATCAAGCCCAGCATCACCACCCATGGCAGACAAACCGTTTGCGTGCCATTCAACTGCTCCTCCCACCATTCGCGTGCGGCACGATGATGCGGCGAACTTTTGTCGAGCGCGTAAACAAGAATGTTAATGTCGGGAAGAACCACGCTTCGCCACCTTTCCAAGAAATTCTCCCACCTCCAATTCGTCGACCAACTGGTTGAGCTTGTCCGGATCAAAACCCGCCCTGAGCCCCAGCGCCCGCGCCTGCACCTTCACGATTTTTCGGCGCGCCGAAACTTCACCACTGGCGGCAAACCCCGCGCGCAAGGCGGAATTCACCACTTCCTTGAACGAGCGGTCATCCTCCGCCGCCCTCTTGCGCAGGATGTCGGCCAAATCGTCATCGATGGTCAATGTGGTTCGCATGAAGACATCAAAGCATCAAAAAAAGTTGATGTCAAAGCATCAAAATTTTCAGCCCAAGGCAAAGCGACAAATTCAAATTTCCAAGCAGCCCCTATCCGCGCGGACATTGGGACAAAGGTCCCTGCCTTCAAGGCCCTGCCTGCCTCAGCGCCTTTTCTTGCCGCCAACCGACTTGCGGCGCACGGGCTTGGGCGGTGAGTCATCGAGCAGGGCAGTGTAGGTGTAGCCGAAGCCCTCGAGTTTCTTGCGTTGGATTTTCTGATCGATGAAGACCTCGACGGATTTCGCGTAATCCAGCTCATCGGCGGTGAGGATCGTGAAGGCATCACCCTCGGCCTCGGCACGACCGGTGCGGCCGATCCGGTGCACATAGTCCTCGGCATTTTCCGGCACGCGGTAGTTGATCACATGCGACACACCAGAGATGTCGATGCCACGCGCCGCAACATCGGTGGCAACGAGAATTTCAAAATCGCCGCTCTTGAATCCGGCAAGCGCCTTCATGCGATCGACTTGGTTGATGTCCGAATGCATCGCTGCGACTTTCGGTTGGCCGGTCGCCTTGATCATTGAGGTGACATCATCGGCCTCCTTGCGAGTGCGCGTGAAGATCATCACCGAGTGATAATCGGTCTCCTTGAGCAACGCGAGCAGGAGCTCGTCGCGTTGATCCATCGCCACCGGATAGAAGGCATGAGTCACGGTTGAGGCCACCGCGCGGCGCGCGATTTCCACGCTCATAGGGTCAACAAGGCACCACTGCGCGAAGGTCTGGATCGCCGCCGGCATGGTGGCCGAGAAAAACAGCGTTTGGCGGCCTTCCCACGGGCAGAGGTTCACGATCTTGCGCACTTGCGGCAGGAAGCCCATGTCGAGCATGCGGTCGACTTCGTCGAGGATGAGGATCTTCACCTCACCAAAGCGCATCGAGGTGCGGTAGAAATGATCGATCAGTCGGCCGGGAGTCGCGACGACAATATCGGCGCCAGCTTCGAGTTCTTCAGTTTGTTTACCGAGCCCCACACCACCATAAAGCAAAGCCACCTTGAGGCCGGTTTGCTTGCCGTATTTTTGAAATGACTCGGCGACTTGATGCGCGAGTTCGCGTGTGGGTTCGAGCACGAGGATCTGGGGCTTGCCCATGCGCGTCACTTTCGAGAGTGACGGCAACGCAAAGGCCGCAGTCTTGCCGGTACCGGTCTGCGAAGCGCCGATGACATCGCGGCCTTCGAGAATGATCGGAATGGCCTGGGCCTGGATCGGCGTCGGTGTGTTGTAGCCGGATTCCTTGATGGCTTCCAGAACGGCTGCGGAGAGCCCAAGTGTTTCAAATCCCATGAGGGCGCTTTGGTAGTGGCCCCAAGCGCCGGGGTCAAGGGGCGATTCGCCTTTTATGGTAGGCCCGAAAGCCTGCGAAATGCGGACATCGCGCGCGATTTGTCCCAAGACTCGCTTGAATCGCCGCATCCGGCCGTCCATGCTCCGCCGCGTGATCCCTAACATCCTCGCCGAACGCTACGCCTCCACCGAAATCCAATCCATCTGGTCCGCCGAGGGCCGCATCATCCTCGAACGCGAGTTCTGGATCGCCGTGATGAAGGCCCAGCGCGACCTCGGCCTCGACATTCCCGCCGAAGCGATCGCCGCCTACGAAAAGGTGAAGGATCAGGTCGACACCCGCTCGATCATGGAACGCGAAAGGGTCACCCGCCACGATGTGAAGGCGCGCATCGAGGAGTTCAACGGCCTCGCCGGTCACGAACAGGTGCACAAGGGCATGACCTCGCGCGACCTCACCGAAAATGTCGAGCAGCTCCAGGTTTACAAATCGCTGCTCGTGATCCGCGATAAGTCGGTTGCTGCACTAGCCCGCCTCGCGCAGCGCGCAAAACAATGGGACGAACTCGTGCTCACCGCCCGCACCCACAATGTTGCCGCGCAACCGACCACCTTCGGCAAACGCGTCGCGATGTTTGGCGAAGAACTTGCCTCATCATTCGAAGCGCTCGAAAACCACATCGCCAGCTACGCGGTGCGCGGATTGAAAGGCGCAGTCGGCACGCAGATGGATCAGCTCTCGCTGTTTGAAGGCGATGCCTCGAAGGTCGCCAAACTCGAGTCGCAAGTCGTTGCCCACCTCGGCATGCCCGCAGTCTGGAAAAATGTGGGCCAAGTCTATCCGCGCTCACTCGATTTCCGCAGCATCTCGGTGCTCGTCGATCTCTGCTCGGGTCCCTCATCATTCTGCCGCACGCTGCGCCTCATGGCCGGTCACGAAACCGCAAGCGAAGGATTTGCACCGGGCCAAACCGGCTCGAGCGCGATGCCGCACAAAATGAACTCGCGCTCCTGCGAACGCGTCAACGGCTTCCACGCCATCCTCAAAGGCCACCTCGCCATGGCATCCGCGCTCGCCGGCGATCAATGGAACGAAGGCGATGTTTCCTGCTCGGTCGTGCGCCGCGTGATGCTGCCCGATGCGTTCTTCGCCATCGATGGCATGTTCGAAACTTTCCTCACCATCCTCGATCAAATGGACGCCTACCCCGCAGTCATCGCTGCGGAAACCGCCCACTACCTGCCCTTCCTCATGACCACCACCATCATGATGGAAGCAGTCAAAGCAGGCGTCGGACGCGAGACCGCCCACAAAGCGATCAAGGAACACGCACTCGCCACCGTCGCCGATCTGCGCAACGGCACGATCGATCGCAACAACCTCGTCGATCGCCTCGCAGGCGACTCACGCATCGGCCTCCAACGCGCCACACTCGATGCCATCCTCGCCCAAGGCGATCGCGAATCCGGCGCCGCCAAATCTCAAGTCGCCGCCTTCGCCGCTGCCGTCGAAAAAATCACCAAGGCCCACCCCAAAGCCGCCAGCTATATGCCGGGATCAATTCTTTGATGGTCATCAAGGGATGAGTGATTCGTTTTTGGTAAAGAGAAAGCCGGAGGGGGCGAAAACTCCCGACTAACTCAAAACAATCAAACGCAACAAATCGTGGCTGAGGCTTGCAGTCTCAGCCCGTCGTTGGGGGCATTCTGTCCCCATCCAAGTTACTTCAGATTCCACAACCAGCGCAGCACAGGTTCGCAAGCCGAACACTTGAACCTTGAAACAGTTTCGAAGCGCCGAGGCGAGTAGAGCACAGGGAACTTCGCAGAAAAAAATTTGGATGATCTTTACCGCACGCTGATTCCTGAATCTTTTACAAATGAAAACGGGTGGACTGTTTCCAGCCCACCCGTTTTGCGGAACCCATTCAGGCAAATCAGTGCTCGTAGCCTTGCTCACCATGTTCCGCGAGGTCGAGACCGGAGGTCTCCACTTCGGGATCAGGGCGCAGACCCAGCGTGAACTTGATGATGTAGGCGATGATGGCGGTGGCAACCACGCTCCAGACCACAGTCAGACCCACAGCCTTGAATTGCTCCATCAGAAGACCATCCTTCAGCGGGCCAACCACCGAGTTGGCTTTCTCGTCGGCGAAGATGCCGGTGAGAATCGCACCAAGGGTACCACCCACGCCGTGCACGCCAAAGGTGTCGAGCGCATCGTCGTATCCGAGCAGTTTCTTAAGGTAAGCCACGGCGAGGAAGGGAATGACACCGGCGATAACCCCAATGATCACCGACGAGGTCGCTGTCACGAAGCCTGCACCGGGGGTGATGACCACGAGACCGGCCACGATGCCCGAGCAGAATCCGAGCACACTAGGCTTGCCCTTGAAGATCCACTCGATCGCTGCCCATGCCAGACCGGCGGTCGCTGCGGCGAGGGTGGTGGTGGTGAAGGCGTTCGAGGCGATCGCATCGGCACCGAGAGCGGATCCGGCGTTGAAGCCGTACCATCCGACCCAAAGCATGCCGGTACCGATCATGCAGAGCACCATGCTGTGAGGAGCCATTTGCTCCTTACCAAATCCAATGCGCTTGCCGAGGATCATACAAAGCACCAAAGCGCTCCATCCGGATGTCATGTGCACCACCGTGCCGCCCGCGAAGTCGATGGCTTTGATGCCGGCATCGGGATTGAGC
>JBEINR010000217.1:0-1727 GCA_040377995.1 Akkermansiaceae bacterium
CCCTTCACTCCCGGCCGCATGGATGCCTCGCAGGAGCAGACCGATGTCGAATCGTTTGCAGTGCTTGAGCCAGTGGCCGACGGCTTCCGCAATTACCAGCACGCGAAATTCTCCGTCTCGACCGAAGAGTTGTTGGTCGACCGCGCGCAGTTACTCACACTCACCGCTCCGGAAATGACCGTGCTTGTCGGTGGCCTGCGCGTGTTGAATGCCAACAGCGGTCAGTCGCAGCATGGTGTCTTCACCAAGCGTCCGGAGGTCTTGAGCAACGACTTCTTTGTGAACCTTCTCGACATGGCCACCGAGTGGAAGCCGATCTCGAAGGACGAGGATGTGTTCGAAGGACGCGACCGGAAATCGGGCGAGCTCAAGTGGCTTGGTACTCGCGCCGACCTTGTCTTCGGATCCAACTCGCAGCTTCGCGCTTTGGCCGAGGTTTATGGATGTTCCGACGGTGGTGAGAAGTTCGTAAAGGATTTCGTGGCCGCATGGAACAAGGTCATGAATCTCGATCGTTTCGATCTCGCGTAAGCAAACACCGCGACAAAAAAAGCCCGCATGGTGATGCCATGCGGGCTTTGTTTTGTATGAATTTGATTTTTACAAATCAGGCCGCCTTGTTGTCATCGATTGAGCGATGAACGAGTGCGCCGATGATCGCGCCGGCGATCGGTGCGGCCCAGAACAGCCAGAGTTGTGTGACGGCCCAGTCGCCGACGAAGACTGCGACGCCGGTGCTGCGTGCGGGGTTGACCGAGCAGTTGGTGATCGGGATCGTGACCAGGTGGATGAGCGTGAGGGCGAGGCCGATGGCGATCGGCGCGAAGCCTTGCGGGGCGCGCTTGGCGGTGGCTCCGAGAATGATCACGAGGAAGAACGCGGTGGTGAGGACTTCGGTGATGAGGCAGGCAACCATCGAGTACTTGTCGGGCGAGTGGGCGCCGAAGCCATTCGATGCAAAATTGCCAATGTTGCTAAAGCCTTCCTTGCCGCTCGCGATCAGATACAGCGCACCACCTGCGGCGATGCCGCCTGCGACTTGGGCGATGATGTAGGGGACGAGGTCCTTGGCATTGAAGCGTCCGCCGATCCAGAGGCCGATCGAGACCGCTGGGTTGAGGTGGCAGCCCGAGATGTGGCCGATGGCGAAGGCCATGGTCAAAACGGTGAGGCCGAAGGCGAGTGAAACGCCCGCGAGGCCAATGCCGACATCGGGGAATGCGGCGGCGAAGATGGCGCTGCCGCAGCCCGCGAAGACGAGCCAGAAGGTGCCAATGAATTCTGCGATGTATTTTTTCATGTGGGTGTTGTGTATGGGTTCGTTGCTGTTTGTGTTTTGGTATCCGCGCGGAGGGGGTTATTTCCGCGTGAAAGTGAGACCCGGATCGTCGGGTGGGCCGCCGGCGAGCACGAACTTCAGTTCGTTATCCTTGGGCTGTGAAACGGTGGCGGTCATTTGGCTGTCCTTGGCATCGAGTACGAGCAGGCCGTTGTCGTTCATGCTGAAGTCGCCGCTGAACTCGTTGTTTTGGTCGCCTTTTTTGAAGGACCAAATGAATTTTCCATCGTCCTTGAAGACCAGCGAAACCGTGCCTGCCTCGCCTTTGTCGGAGACCCATGCGCCGCTGATTTTTTCGAGCGGGAGAGCGGGTTGTGGGGCGGCGTCTTTTTCTGTGCTTGGCTCGGTGGGTTCGTCGCTGCCGCTTTGCGAGGATGCCTTGGTGAGG
>JBEINR010000141.1:0-2681 GCA_040377995.1 Akkermansiaceae bacterium
CACCACCGGCATCGACCTGATGCTTGAATCAAAAATCGGCCCTGGCAATCTGGTCTACGGACTGGATTATTATCACGATTCGATCGACTCGTCCGGAAGCAAGAACAACCAGGCCGGCACCAAGTACTCCGAACTTCTGCCCATCGGCGATGACTCAAATTACGACCTGCTCGGCATTTACAGCCAATACGAATGGCAGGCCACCGAGCCACTCGAGATCACCGGCGGACTTCGCTACACCTACGCCGATGCCTCGTTCGGACGCTATTACGACAACAAAAGCGTTCAACAACCCAGCGCATCCGCCGACTGGGACTCGCTCGTCGGCTCACTGCGCGCGCTCTACAAAATCGACGATCAATGGAGTGTTTATGCTGGAGCCTCCGAAGCATTTCGCGCGCCCAATCTCAACGACCTGACCGGCAACATCGTCTCAAATTCCGGCTCTGCCGCCGCAGGCTCGACCTCACTCGAACCGGAGGAATTTCTCACCTGGGAAATTGGCACTCACCACCACACCGATACCACTTCGCTCGATGTTTCACTCTTCCACACGGAGGTCGACCAGATGATCACTCCGGTGCCGATCACCAAACCGACCGACAGCAACACGATCAACGCCAATGCCGCCGATGGCTACATTCATGGCGTCGAAGTCGAAGGCGCATGGCGATTCCATCCGCAATGGACTCTCAGCGGCTTTAGTTCATGGCAGGAAGGTGAAGTCGAAGCTCCATCTTACATCGATGGACCCTTGGTCGAAAAATACATGAAATACCTTCTGCCGCTCACCGGCTCGATCGCACTGCGTTGGACGCACCCGGATGCGAAATGCTGGATCGAAGGCCGCATCTTCGGCGCAGATACCGAGGACCGCACTAGCGATGCTGACCAAGCAGCCGACAAAGAACGCATCCCCACCAACGGCACACCCGGCTATGTCGTCGCATCGCTCTACGCCGGATGGAAGGTCAACGAACACCTCGACCTCAGCTGCGGCGCGGAGAACCTCACCGACGAAGACTATCGCATCCACGGCTCCGGCCAAAACGAACCGGGCCTGACCGGTGTCTTCCGCGCAAAGGTGAGTTGGTGATAAATTGGCAATTCACCCCAACAAAAAAGCGGCTGGAGGACATCCCCCACAGCCGCTTTTGTTTGAATTTGAAACAGGATCAACCCGCGAAGTTCGCGGCGACAACATCCCAGTTCACCACATTCCAGAAGGCACCGATGTAATCCGGCCTGCGGTTTTGATAGTGGAGATAATAGGCGTGCTCCCAAACATCGAGACCGAGGAGCGGTTCACCGGAGCATCCGGCAACCGACTCGCCCATCAGCGGGCAATCCTGATTCGGGGTCGAGCAAACGGCGAGCGAGCCATCGGATTTTTTCACGAGCCATGCCCAGCCGGACCCGAAGCGCGTGGCACCGGCCTTCGCGAAGGCTTCCTTGAAGGCATCGTAGGATCCGAATGCCTTGTCGATCGCGGCAGCGAGATCACCCGAAGGTGCTTTGGCACCACCCGGCGCGATGACCTTCCAGAAAAAGCTGTGATTCCAATGACCGCCGCCATTGTTGCGCACGACCATGCGGATGTCTTCCGGCACGGATGCGAGATCACCGATGAGCTTGCAGATCCACTTGTCTTCAAGCTCCGGCTTACCGGCGATGGCGTTGTTCAAATTGGTGATGTAGGCCTGATGATGCTTGCTGTGGTGAATCTCCATCGTGCGAGCATCGATGTGAGGTTCGAGGGCGTCGTAGGCGTATCCGAGTTCGGGCAGTGTGTGTGGCATGATGAATGATCGGTTTTCGTTGCTTTGTGCGGGGAAACCGTTAGCTAGAAATGGTCCCCGGACGCCCCCTACGAAACCGAGCTTGCCCGCGCCCGCAAGCGAAATCCGCCATCATGCCACCCGAAATCGCCAACTACCTGCCTCAAGCCGTCATCGCGATCGCGGGATGCCTGCTCGGCTGGCTCATATCCCACCTCTTGGCATCACGCCAAATCACCGCCGCCAACGAGCGACTCAGCGCCGAACAACGCCGCGCCAGCGAACTGGATTCACGCCTCGCGCAATGCATCGACGAGGCCAACTCGCACGAAAAACAAGCGCAGGATTTCCGCAACGAGCTTTCAAAAATCCAAGCCCAACTCGATGCGGAAGTCAAAGCCGCCAACGAAAAGCAGGCACTGCTCGAGCGCTCGGAAGCAAAACTCTCCGACACCTTCAAGGCGCTCTCGGCCGATGCCCTCAAGACGAGCTCCGAACAATTTCTCCAACTGGCCAAGGCCTCGCTCGCATCGCAAAGCGAAGAAGCCCGCGGCGAACTCGAAAAACGCAAGGTCGCCATCGAGGGCTTGGTCAAGCCAGTCACCGAATCACTCGGGAAATTCGAATCACGCATCGGCGAAATCGAAAAAGCCCGCGAAGGCGCCTACTCGGACCTGCTCGCACAAATCCGCCACCTCAACGACGGCAACCAAAAGCTCCAAAGCGAAACCTCCTCGCTCGTCAAAGCGCTGCGCCAACCCGCCGGCCGCGGTCAATGGGGCGAAATCCAACTCCGCCGCGTGGTCGAACTCGCCGGCATGCAGGAACATTGCGATTTCGAAACCCAACACACGACTACCACCGACGAAGGAAAAAAACTCCGACCCGACCTCATCGTCCATC
>JBEINR010000131.1:0-2908 GCA_040377995.1 Akkermansiaceae bacterium
CCAAGCCACCGTCCAACGGCAAGCCCTCGATGCCGACCATCGCCAGCTCGGAGTCGACCGCCGCATCATCACGCCCAAGAAATGGATTGGCCTCTTTGCCAGTCGGATTGGCCGCAGGTTTTTCTGATGCCTTGTCTGCCAGTGGCGCGGGCTTCGGTGTTGGCTGGATCCGCAAAGGCACACCTCGCATCGTCACCAGCACGCGAATCTTGTTGCTACGCGGTATCGTCAAGCCATCGCGATCACGCCCCCTCTGCCACCAACCGCGACGGTCAAACTCCGCACGCAATGGCCCGGCGATCTTGGCGTCGTAATCACCCCGCGAAATGTCGGGCACCTGCGGCATGTCGAGGCCGATGAGGTTTTCCTCAGGGATCCCGCGCGCGCGACGGTAAATTTCCGCGAGCTTGGCCGAGTCGGGAATCGCGGAGTTGTAGAGCACCGCCACGCCATCGACCGCCGGCACCGCCACCGCCAGCAAACTCATCGCTGCAAACGCGCCAGCAAGCATTCCCAAGCATCTCATGCCACGTACCATGAGCCCTCGATCCCACCGATGCAAGCACCCGCAACTCATAGCCCGATTCGCAAGCCATCCCACGCCACACGCACGCCATCAGGCAGCGACCCATCCAGCGAAGCATGCTCGTTTTCATGACCCAAATGCGTGAGCCATGCCTCACCCACCCCGCTGCGCTCCACCGCATCCAAGGCCTCGGCCAACGAAAAATGCGTCGGGTGATCCCCCGGCCTCAAGGCATCGACCACCAACACATCCGCGCCACGAATCAAATCATAAGTATCGCTCGGGATCCGTTTCACATCGGGCAAATAAGCAAGACTCCGCGCACCGGGATATTCAAACCGATACCCCACGGTCTCGAGCGCCGCATGCTCGACCGGCAAGGGCGTGATCCGCAAATCACCGATCACAAATGGCCCGTCGATCACTCTCGCATCGGGCCTCACATAGCCGCGGTAGCAGTTGTCTTCGGAAAATGCCCAGCCATACATCTGCTTGAGCGTGCCCAAACATTCCTCGGTGGCATGCAAGGGCAAGGGCTCATCACGCCGCCAGCAAAAGGCCCGCAACTCATCAAAGCCCGCGACATGATCCAAGTGGGCATGAGTGTAAACAATCGCATCAATTTCCCGAATGCCCTCACGCAAGGCCTGCATGCGAAGGTCAGGCCCAGAATCCACCAACACCGTCGTGCCGCCCGCACGCACCAAGACCGATGACCTCAGCCGGCGGTTGCGCGGATCCTCCGAAGTGCAAACCGCGCAGCCGCAACCGATCACCGGTACCCCCACGGATGTTCCCGTGCCAAGAAATGTGAATGAAACACCCGCCACAGCCGTCATTCTACACACCACCCCATGGCAAGCAACCATCGGAAAGACCAAAGCCTCCAATGGATGAAATTCGCAACCATGCGATTTTTCCGCTTGCGACACGCAATTTCCAATCCGACTCTCATAGTGTTCAAATGATTACCAAAATGTTTTCAGCCACGCTCCGCGGCATCGATGCCGTGGAGGTCGAAGTCGAGGTCAACGCCCGCGGTGCCGACAAACCGCAAGTGATCATCGTCGGCCTGCCCGATGCCGCCGTCCGCGAGTCATCCCAACGCGTGACCTCCGCGATCGGCGCCTCGGCGCTGTTTCTCGACGATGGCGTGAAAACCGTGAACCTCGCGCCCGCCGATTTGAAAAAGGAAGGCCCCTCTTTCGATCTGCCCATCGCGCTCGCAATGATCGCTGCCAGCCGCACGAAACCCTTCAATGCCGACGATTGCTGCGTGGTTGGCGAACTCGGCCTCGATGGCGCGGTCCGCCCGGTGAAGGGCGTGCTCTCGATCGCACTTGAAGCAAAACGCCGCGGCCGCAACCGCCTGCTCGTGCCCGAAGCCAACGCACCCGAAGCCGCGGTGATCGATGGCATCGAGGTCTACCCGATCCGCTCACTCCGCGATGCATGGGAATTTCTCGAAGACAACATCGTCATCCCACCCTTCAAGCTCGACCGCCGCGCGTTCTTCAGTTCGCAAAAATCCTACGACCTCGATTTCGAAGAAGTAAAAGGCCAGCACCATGTGAAACGCGCCCTCGAAGTCGCCGCAGCCGGTGGTCACAACCTGCTGATGATCGGCCCACCGGGCACTGGCAAGTCGATGCTCGCCAAACGAATTCCCACGATCATGCCGGGCATGACCGAACATGAAGCAATCGAGACCACCCGCATCCACTCGATCGCCGGCACGCTCGATCCGATGAAGTCATTTCTCACGATCCGTCCCTTTCGCTCGCCGCATCACACGATCTCCGATGCCGGACTCCTCGGCGGCGGCACCAACCCCGGACCCGGCGAAGTCTCGCTCGCGCATCACGGACTTCTCTTTCTCGACGAACTCCCGGAGTTCCGCCGCCAAACCCTCGAAGTGCTGCGCCAACCGCTCGAAGACGGCGATGTCACGATCTCCCGCGCCGCCGGATCCCTTACCTTTCCCGCACGCTTCATGCTCGTCGCCGCCATGAACCCCTGCCCCTGCGGATTTTACGGCGACCCGAAACGCGAATGCCGTTGCTCGTCGCGCCAAATCGAAAACTACCGTCAACGCATCTCCGGCCCGCTCCTCGATCGCATCGACCTGCATGTCGAAGTCCCACTCGTCGATTTCAAAGACCTCTCATCATCCGAAGCCGGCGGCGAAAACTCCGCGACCATCCGCGAACGGGTCACCCAGGCACGCCTCATCCAAGCCGAGCGCTTCCGCAAAGACCGCAACACCACCAACGCCGCCATGAACCCGCGCCAAATGAAAATCCACTGCAAAACCAACGCCGAAGCCAACGCCTACCTCGAACACGCCATGCAGGAAATGAACTTCTCCGCCCGCGCCCACGA
>JBEINR010000004.1:0-14896 GCA_040377995.1 Akkermansiaceae bacterium
GTGGTGCCGTCCTTGCCGTCGCCGATCCAGGTGAATCCGCGACCTTCGGGTTCGCCAGCCTTGCGTGGGCGGGCCGTGCCGTTTTCGCCGCCGCCAACCATGGTGACGCCGTCGACTTTCTTGGCCTCGGACATGAAGTTCCAAATAACCTCTTCCTTGATGCCGTCGAAAATCGGAGTGGCAACCTTGAAGCCGAGTGCCTTGGCTGCAACGCCGAGGTGGGTTTCAAGCACCTGACCGACGTTCATCCGCGAAGGCACGCCAAGCGGGTTGAGGCAGATGTCGACGGGAGTGCCGTCGTGGAGGAAGGGCATGTCTTCTTCCGGAACGATCGTGGCGACAACGCCCTTGTTTCCGTGGCGACCGGCCATCTTGTCACCGACCGAGAGCTTGCGCTTGGCGGCGATGAAGACCTTCACTTCCTTGATGACACCGGGATCGACTTCGTCGCCGGACTCGAGCGAATCGAGCCTGCGCTCGCGATCGGTGTCGAGTTCTTGGAAGCGGCTTTCGAAGGAACCGATGATTTCCAGGATCTTGTTGCGGATCGGCGATGGGTCGATCTCGATGTGATCGTGCACCGATGCCAACTTGCGCAGCAGGGTCTTGGTGATCTTGCGGTTCGCGGGAATGATGATTTCGCCGGACTGTGCGTTGACGACATCGAGCGGGATTTTCTCGTTGAGAAGGATGTCGGACAAACGATCGGTGAGATCGTCGGTGAGTTTGTCGGCCTTCTTCTTGTGCTCGTCGTTGATCTTCTTGAGCGTCTTCTTCAACTCGTTCGGATCGACCTTCTCTTGGCGCTTCTTGGCGAAGCCGCTTTGCGAGACGCGGACGTCCTGGACGATACCGACGCAACCGGATGGCACGCGCAGCGAGGTGTCCTTCACATCGGCGGCCTTCTCACCGAAGATCGCGCGGAGCAGGCGCTCTTCGGGAGCGAGTTCCGTTTCCGACTTCGGAGTGATCTTGCCGACGAGGATGTCGCCGGGCTTCACTTCCGCGCCGATGCGGATGATGCCGTCGTGGTCGAGGTTGCGGAGAGCTTCTTCGCCGACGTTCGGAATGTCGCGGGTGATTTCTTCCGGTCCGAGCTTGGTGTCACGAGCGGCGACATCGAATTCCGAAATGTGGATCGAGGTGTAAACATCCTCTTTCACGACTTTTTCGGAGATCACGATGGCGTCCTCGAAGTTGTAACCGTTCCATGGCATGAAGGCCACGAGCACGTTGCGGCCGATGGCGAGTTCGCCGTCTTCGGTGTTTGGTCCGTCGGCGAGCACTTGGCCCTTCTTGATCTTCTGGCCTTTCTTGACGATCGGCTTCTGGTTGATGCAGGTGCCGGCGTTCGAGCGCATGAACTTGCGCAGCGGGTAGGCCATGATGCCTTTGGCGACATTCGACTTCACCGAATCCGGATCGCTGAGGAATTTCTCTTCGGAAACCGGCATGCTGCCATCGGCGGTCGTGACGATGATTTCCGCCGTGGCGGCGGCAACGATGCCGTCGGCTTCGGAGACCACCACCGCACGCGAATCGCGAGCAGCCTTGGCTTCGAGACCGGTGCCGACGAGTGGCGCTTCGGAAACGAGAAGCGGCACGCCTTGGCGTTGCATGTTGGAGCCCATGAGCGCGCGGTTTGCGTCGTCGTGCTCAAGGAAAGGAATCAGACCTGCAGCGACAGAGACCAACTGCTTGGGTGAAACATCCATGTAGTGGACATCGGTCGGCAGCGACTCGATGAACTCACCACCCTTTTCACGGGCAGTGATGCGCTCGGTGAGGAATCCGCCTTTTTTGTCGATCGGATTGTTCGCCTGGGCGATGAGGAAATTTTCCTCTTGGTCGGCTGTGAGGTATTCGATCTCGTTGGTGACCTTGCCATTGCGCACTTTGCGGTAAGGCGTCTCGATGAAGCCGAACTCATTGATGCGGGCGTAGGTACACATCGAGTTGATCAGACCGATGTTCGGACCTTCCGGTGTTTCGATCGGGCAGATGCGGCCGTAGTGCGATGGATGAACGTCGCGGACTTCGAAACCTGCGCGATCGCGGTTGAGACCGCCCGGTCCAAGTGCCGAGAGACGGCGCTTGTGGGTCAGCTCGGCGAGCGGGTTGGTCTGGTCCATGAACTGCGACAGCTGGCTGCGGCCGAAGAAATCGCGGACGACGGCGGAGAGCGCCTTCGGGTTGATCAGTTTTTGCGGCGTCATGCCTTCGATGTTCACATCGAAAAGGGTCATGCGCTCTTTGACCAAGCGCTCGGTGCGGGCGAGGCCGACGCGGCACTGGTTGGCGAGAAGCTCACCGACCGCACGCACGCGGCGCGAGCCAAGGTGATCAATGTCGTCAATGACGCCGTCGCCTTTCTTGAGCTTGAGGATGTAACGCACGGCGGCGAGGAAATCCTCGGGGACCATGATGCGCTGATCGGAGTCGACGGTGATGCCGAGCTTTTGGTTGATCTTGTAACGGCCGACGCGGGTGAGGTCGTATTTCTTCGCATCGAAGAAAAGGCGCTTGAGCAACGCGCGGGCGTTGGCGGCGGTCGGCGGATCGCCGGGGCGCAGCTTGCGGTAGATGTCCTTGAGTGCGGACTCCTCGTCCTTGGCTGGATCCTTGCGCAGCGACTTGAGGAGGATTTCATCCTCGCGGCCGTCGATGACCTCGACGCTGTTGTGGCCGAGCGCGATTAGCTGGCGCACGATGCCGATGGTGAGCGGCTCATAGGCCTTGGCCACGATCGTCTCGCCGTCGAGGATGTCCTCGAAGGGCACTTTGTGGCCGAGCTCGCCCTCGTCCATCTTGTCGCTGAGCTTGAGGTTTTCCAGCGTGTAGAAATGGGTTACGATGTCGCGATCGGTCGGATAGCCAAGCACGCGCAGGAAGGTCGTCGCAAGGAACTTGCGGCGGCGGCGGCGGCGATCGAGATAAACATAGAGCAGGTCGTTGGTATCGAACTGCACTTCGAGCCATGATCCGCGGTCGGGGATGATGCGGAATGAGTGAAGCAACTTGCCGTTGAGGTGCTGCGAAGTTTCGAAGCAGATACCGGGCGAGCGGTGAAGTTGGGAAACAATGACGCGCTCGGCGCCATTGATGATGAAGGTACCGCGGCGGGTCATCATCGGCAGCTCGCCCATGTAGACGCGCTCCTTCTTGTTGCCGGTCTCGTCCTTGAGTTTGAAGGTCACATAGAGCGCGGCGCTGAAGCTCTCGCCGTTACGCAGCGAGTCGAGCGAAGTGATTTTTGGGTCCTCGATGTCGTAGGTCACGAAGTCGAGCTCGATTGCCTCGTCGTAGCTCTTGATCGGAAAAAAATCGCGGAAAACCGCTTGGAGGCCGGTGTCGGTGCGCTCGCTCGGAGCAACTTCCTTTTGGAGGAATTCGTCATACGAGCGGCTTTGAACCTCGATGAGGTTGGGAGGTTCGATTACCTCTTCAAATTTTCCGAAATAGAGACGGTCGGCCATGGCTGTGTTTGGGGGTTCGGATGACAAGTTGAGCCCGAGCCGCGAACGGTCTCAGGCGGTTAGAATTCAGTTGATGGGAGAGTGGATCGGAATCGGCGCGAAAGCCCTGGTTTGCATTGGAATCTCGCGTCGGTTCCGGTGAGGGAAAGTTCCCGGAGCGGAGTGGCTCCGCCCCGGGAAAAATCCGTGTTTGATTACTTGAGTTCGACCTTGGCGCCGGCTTCTTCGAGCTTCTTCTTGGCACCTTCTGCAGCATCCTTGGCAGCGCCTTCGAGGACCTTTGCGGGAGCGCTTTCGACGAGCTTCTTCGCATCGGCGAGACCAAGTCCGGGGGCCACTTCGCGCACCGCTTTGATGACGGCGATCTTGTTGGCTCCGGCGTCGGTGATGACGACATCGAATTCGGTCTTCTCTTCAGCGGCCTCGGCAGGTCCGGCAGCAGGTCCGGCAGCCATGGCGACCGGTGCAGCGGCGGAAACGCCCCAGGTTTCTTCCAGTTTCTTAACGAGGTCGACAGCTTCCAGAACGGTGAGCTTGCCGAGTTCTTCTACGAGTGTGTCTATGTTTGCCATTTTGTTTGTTTCTCCAGTTCGGTATCGTCGCCCCCGATGCCTTCGGGGATTTCAGTGCGGCGGCCGCCGCTCCGACGAGGAACCATTGTGTGTTCGGGCGGCGGCGGGAGTCGCCAACGCCTTCAGTTCAGATTGTTTATTCGGCGGCAGCGGGTTCTTCGGTTGCGGTGGCCGCAGGTGCTTCGGCGCTTGCCGCTGCGGGTTCGGACGAAGGAGTGCTGTCTCCATCGGGATTGTATTTCGCTTGGACCACGCGGGCGATGCGCGAGGCCGGCTCGAGGATCGTGCCGAGCAGTTGCGAGAGGACCGACTCGCGCGACGGGATGTCGGCGATGGCCTTGAGTTTCTCGCCGTCGAGCACTGCATTGCCAAGAAGGCCGATTTTCATCTCGGGCTTCTTGAATTCCTTTTCAAAGTTCTTGATCGCCTTGGCGGCGGCGAAGACTTCGCTTTCACCCATGACGAAGGCCGTCTGGCCGACGAGGTCGTTGCCGATGTCGGGCAGGCCCGCTTCGGCGAGCGCCTTGCGCATGTAGGTGTTCTTGGCGACCGTGCAACTGGCGCCGCTGGCGTCGAGGCGGTTGCGAAGCTCAGTGAACTGCTGGACGGTGAGGCCGGTGTAATCGATGACGATCAGGTAAGGCGATGCGTTGACGCGATCCAGCAGGCTGTCGATGATGATTTTCTTGTCGGGATTCATTTTCGTGTGGCGTTACCGGTTCAGGCCGAGGCTTTGGTGTAGGTGGAGGCTTCCAGAGGGATGCCGGGCAGCATCGAGGCGGCGAGGGTCACGGCCTGGATGTAGTTGCCTTTGGCGGAAGCGGGTTTAGCGCGCACCACGCTATCGACGAAGGCGCGGGCGTTTTCCTCAAGTTGCTGGGGTTCGAAACCGGCCTTGCCGATCGAGCCCGAAACATTGCCGTTCTTGTCGAGTTTGAAGTCGATGCGACCGGCCTTGACTTCGCGCACTGCCTTGGCGGTGTCGTCGGTGACGGTGCCAGTCTTCGGGTTGGGCATGAGGCCGCGGGGACCAAGCACGCGGGCAATCTTGCGGACTTCGGTCATCGCATCGGGAGTGGCAATGGCGGAGTCGAAATCGGTGAAACCGTCGAGCACCTTCTTGATGAGGTCATCGTAGCCGACGTGTTCCGCACCGGCCGCGATGGCGGCTTCGGCGGCGGCACCTTGGGCGAAGACGGCGACGCGGACATTCTTGCCGGTGCCGTGCGGGAGTGAGACCGAGCCGCGGACCATCTGGTCGCTCTTGCGCGGATCCACACCGAGGCGGAACGAGAGCGTGACGGTCGGCGTGAACTTCGGTGCCGGGAATTGTTTCACCGTGCTGATCGCATCGGTGAGCGAGTAGGACTTGCCGGCCTGTACGAGGGCGGCTGCCTGTTTGTATCGTTTGCTGCGTTGTTTGGCCATTGTTCTTGGGGTTGGCAGTTCGATCGGATCCCGCATTGACGGGACCCTCCTGCGGATGCCGTCGCCCCCCTTGCGGGAGACGGCGGCGGAGATTGCTTACATGCCTTCGATTTCGAGGCCCATCTGGCGTGCGGTACCGGCGAGGATGCGGGCGGCGGCTTCAGGGTCCTTGGTGTTGAGGTCGGGCATTTTGATTTTCACCACATCCATGAGTTGGGCTTTGGTGATTTTGCCGACCTTGGTCTTGTTGGCTTCCTTCGACCCTGAGGCGAGACCGGCAGCTTTCTTGAGCAGGTTGCCGGCGGGCGGACGCTTGGTGACGAAGGTGAAGGACTTGTCCTTGTAGACTGAGATCACGACCGGAAGGACATCGCCGGACTGGCTTTGGGTGGCGGCGTTGAACTCCTTGCAGAATGCCATGATGTTGACGCCTGCCTGACCGAGTGCCGGACCGACTGGTGGTGAGGGATTGGCGGCGCCGGCGCTGATCTGGAGCTTGATGATTTTGGTTACTTCCTTGGCCATGGTGAGGGGGTGTTTGCTTTAGGGAGAGGGGTGAGTGGGTGGTTGGGGGCAGAGAGTCCAGAAAAATATCATTCGCGCTCGACTTGCCAGTATTCGAGCTCGACCGGGGTGCTGCGGCCGAAGATGGTGACCGATACGCGGAGCTTGCCGCGCTCGGGGTCGATTTCCTCGACGATGCCGCTTTGATTCTGGAAGGGGCCGTCGGCGACCTTGACGGTGTCGCCAACTTCGAAGCTGATCGCCGGGCGGACGCTTTCGCCGCGCTCCTTGATTTGAGAGAGCATGGCTTCGACCTCGCGCGGGCGCATCGGCGCAGGGCGGTCCTTGGTGCCGGCAAAGCCGATCACGCCCTCAGTTTCCTTGATGAAGAACCAGGTCTTCTCGACGAGCTGGCCATCTTCGGTGCTGAGGTTCATGTTGACGATGATGTAGCCCGGGAAAAACTTCTTGCGGGTTTCGGTCTTCTTGCCGCCGCGGACTTCCGAGACCATTTCGGTCGGGACGAGTACCTCGCGGATCGAATCGGCCATGTCTTCTGCCTGGGCGTTGCGGAGGATGCGGTCGCGCACCTTGCCCTCTTGGCCGGAGAGCACCTGGACAACATACCACTGGTCGCGGAAGGATTTGTTTTCAGACATGATGTGAGAAATTGTTGGGTCAGGCAACCGGGCTCAGCGGCCAAGGTTGGTGAAGAATCCGACGATGAGAATGTGGACGAAGTCCCAGACCTGCACGAAGGCGGCCAGCAGGATCATCGCGATGAGGACCACGATGGTGGAATCGATGAGTTCCTTGTATTTCTTAAAACCCTTGATCTTCGGGTCGGACTCCCATGGCCAGCTGGCCTTGCGCAGTTCGCCTCTCACCTCGGAAATGAATGCCGTGAGCGAAGCCCACTTTAGCACCACGGCGACAAGGACGATGGCGAGCAAGGCGTACAGGATGCCGGAGGAAATCCAGCTACCGCCAATTTTTAAGTGCTCGAGATACTGCATGAAAGTGTGTGGAAGGTCGGGAAATCGGTGGGGGTGGCACGGCAGGAGGGACTCGAACCCCCAACACTCGGTTTTGGAGACCGATGCTCTACCAATTGAACTACTGCCGTTTTGAGGCGAATCGGGGGCACTCCGTTTTTACCGAAGTGCCCCGGGATTCGTGATGGCCGGCCCGTCGCTCCAGGAGGGGAGCGGGAGCCGGTATTGCTTAAGGATGATTATTTGAGAATCTCACCCACGCGGCCGGCGCCGACGGTGCGGCCACCTTCGCGGATGGCGAAACGCATGGTCGGTTCCATGGCGATCGGAGTGATGAGCTCGACTTCCAGGTTCACATTATCACCAGGCATCACCATTTCAACTCCATCCGGAAGCTTGATGCTGCCGGTGACGTCGGTGGTGCGGAAATAGAACTGCGGACGGTAGTTCGAGAAGAACGGGGTGTGGCGGCCGCCTTCTTCCTTCGAAAGAACGTAGATCTCCGACTTGAAGTTCGTGTGACCCTTGACGGTGCCCGGCTTGGCGATGACTTGGCCGCGCTCGATGTCGGTCTTCTTGAGACCGCGGAGAAGCAGACCGCAGTTGTCACCCGCACGACCTTCGTCGAGCAGCTTGCGGAACATTTCGATGTCGGTGACGGTGGTCTTCTGGGTATCGCGGATGCCGACGATTTCGACTTCCTCCATCTTCTTGATAATGCCGCGCTCGACACGACCGGTGCAGACGGTTCCACGACCTTCGATCGAGAACACGTCTTCGACGGGCATGAGGAAGGTCTTGTCGATCGGGCGCTCAGGCTCGGGGATGTAGGAATCCACGGCATCCATGAGCTTCATGATGTTTTCCTTCTGGGCGGCATCGCCGTCGAGGGCGGCCTTGGCCGAGCCCTTAACGATCGGGATTTCGTCACCCGGGAATTCGTAGGAGGAAAGCAGGTCGCGCACTTCCATTTCAACGAGGTCGAGGAGCTCGGCGTCGTCGACGAGGTCCACCTTATTCATGAAGACTACGAGGGCGGGGACACCGACCTGGCGGGCAAGGAGGATGTGCTCACGGGTTTGCGGCATTGGGCCGTCGGCGGCGGAGACCACGAGGATCGCACCGTCCATCTGGGCGGCGCCGGTGATCATGTTCTTCACGTAGTCGGCGTGACCGGGGCAGTCCACGTGTGCGTAGTGGCGCTTGGTGGTTTCGTACTCGACGTGTGCGGTGTTGATCGTGATGCCGCGCTCGCGTTCTTCGGGAGCAGCGTCGATGTCCGCATAGTTTTTGGCCTGGGCCATACCCTTCTCGGCGAGCGTGTTGGTGATCGCGGCGGTGAGGGTGGTTTTGCCGTGGTCAACGTGGCCGATGGTGCCGATGTTGACGTGGGGCTTGTTGCGCTGGAATGCTTCTTTAGCCATGGTGTTGTTGTTTTATTGAGATGATTTCGTGATCGCCCTGGAGCTCGCGGGGGGAATTGAACCCCCGACCTCATCCTTACCAAGGATGCGCTCTACCCCTGAGCTACGCGAGCGATGTTGATGCCGGCTTCCTTGGACCCGACAAAAACACCGCGGCCGACTCGATTGACGAGGCAGAACGCGGCACCCCGGGCAGGTTTTGGGGAAGAGCGGGCGGACCTTAACAAAGCCGACCACTCTGTCAAAAAAAATCTCCGTGAAAAGAAAAATTGTTGGGATTCCTCCAAAAACGAGGCTCAGGGCGGGGAATCCGATCCTTCGGAAACCTGAAATGACAGCCTCCGGATGCCGATGCAGGCGCCGGTTTCGCTATCGGCGTCGACGATCGCACCACAGAGCCGCACCCTGCCCTTGGCGATCGGGAAGCGCGTGGGCATGCCGGTTTTGAAGCGCCAGACGACCGATTCGATGGTTCGCCCGAGCACCGAATCCTCCGGCCCGCACATCCCGGCATCGGTCAGGAAGCCGGTTCCGCCGGGGAAAATCGTCTCATCGGCCGTCTGCACATGGGTGTGGGTGCCCAGCACGGCGGTCACCTTGCCATCGAGGTGGCGGCCCATGGCGATTTTCTCGCTGGTCGTCTCGGCGTGGAAATCGACGATGATCGGCCCAATGCCGGCCTCGCGCAGCCTCAATGCCTCGTTTTCCAGCGCAATGAAGGGATTTTCGAGCGCTGGTTGCATGAAAGTGCGGCCTTGAGCCTGCATCACGGCGACGCGGCCTTTGGCGCACTCGAGCACGACGCTGCCATTGCCGGGTGTGCCGTCCGGGTAGTTGATCGGCCGCAAGAGCCGGGGCTCAGTCGGAAAATACGGGACAATGTCCTGCTGGTCCCAGACATGGTCGCCGGTGGTGATCACCGCCGCTCCGGCGCGCAGCAGGTCGATTGCGATTTTAGGCGTGATGCCTTTTCCGCCAGCGGCATTTTCGCCGTTGACGATGATGAAATCGAGCGATTCCGTTTGCTTGAGGATCGGAAGCTGCTCGATCACGGCCTTTCTGCCGGGTTCGCCTACGATGTCGCCAAGAAAAAGAATGCGGATGGTGGCCATGTTGAAATTCAGGATGGTGGACAGGCTTCCCGCCGAGCATTGATGGTCCGCCACCAAACGACAAACCAATTTCATTCATGAAATCCATGCTCAAGCGATCCTCGGCCTTGTTGATTCCCCTTCTCTTGGCGGCGTGCTTGTGGCTGTGGTGGCAAAAGCACTCACAAGAAAATATCACACCGCCGCGATCGGCAAAGCCCCCCACCCTTTCAACCTTGGGACGCGTGCCCGATTGGAAATCGCTCGAAGCGCAGCAGGGCACGATGACGCGTGATGAATTCGAGCGCTTGCTCACCACTGTTTTCGTGACCGGCGGCAGCTGGCGCGAGTTTATGGAAATTGGCGAAAATGAAGTACGCATCCGCACGGCCGATGGCGAAAACGCCGAGGTCTTTGTGCTGCGATTTGCGAATGAAGGCTCAGCCAAAAAGCCCGCGCGTTGGTGGCGAGTGCCGGAAGAGTTGCCGCCGGCCGCCGCAGGCAAACCGCTTGATGGACTGCACATTGCCATCGACCCAGGACACATAGGCGGCGAATGGGCGAGAATCGAAGAACGAAGTTTCGACGCCGGCGATGGTCATGCCGTGTGCGAAGGCGACCTCACGCTGCAGGTCGCCATGCGCTTGAAGCCACAACTCGAATCGCTCGGCGCGCGCGTTTCACTGGTCCGCGAAAAGGCCGAGCCTGTGACGCAATGGCGGCCCGAGGGATTGATCGAAACCGCACGCCAAGCGAATGAAAATTCCGCCGCAACCGATTCACCCAGCGCGCTGCGCAAACTCGCCGAGCGACTGTTCTACCGCACGGCGGAAATCCACGCGCGCGCGGATCTCGTCAACCAATCGATCAAGCCCGATCTCGTGCTCTGCCTGCATTTCAATGCCGAGGCATGGGGCGACCCGAATCAACCGAGACTCGTCGATCACAGCCATTTCCACATTCTGCTCAACGGCGCCTACGCGGACGAAGAACTCCGCCTCGCGGATCATCGTTTTGCGATGCTCGACAAGCTGCTGAGCCGCAGTCACGAGGAAGAAACTTCGATCGGCATGAGTGTCGCCAATGTGTTTGCGCGCGAAAGCGGATTGCCGCCCTACGCTTATCCGGTGGGTGCGAACAACGTGCTGCTGGTGAATGGCCATCCCTACCTCTGGGCGCGCAATCTTTTAGCCAACCGGCTCTATCAATGCCCGGTGATTTTCATGGAACCCTATGTGATGAATTCCATCAACGATCACGCACGCATCAAGCTCGGCGATTACGACGGCAACCGCGATGTGAACGGAACTCCGCGCATTTCAATCATCCGCGAATACGCCGATGCGCTTGCCGAAGGCTTGAAGCAGGCCTACGCGGCAAGGCGTGCGGCCACCGAACGATGAAGCTCTAACGCGAATGCTGGATCGCTTCGCAAACGGCCGGGAAAATCTGGCGCTTGCGACTCACGACGCCGGGTGCATGGAACAATGCATCGTCGATCCGCTCGAAGGGCAGCTTGGCGAGCGTCGCTTCGCGCCCCACCGCAAGGATCATGCTGTGGTGCAAGGCGACATCAGTGACGGCCATGACCGCGAGATCATAGCCGCGGGATTCCTGCAGTCGCCTCAGTACTTGCTCGAGCTCTTCGCGCCTTGCGGCAAAGCCGTGCAAGTCGCGCTCCTCGACCTGCGAGATGCTCACAGTGAGACCTTGCTCGACAAACTCCTTGCGGTCGGCATTGAGAATTTCCTCCGGCGAGCCGTTGGCGATGAGCGAGCCCTGCGCGAAAAATTCTTCGGTGAATTTTGCCGGATCCACCCCCGCGACACCGCTCAACCAAGTGAGCATTTCACGATCAAGCGTGGTCGTCGTCGGCGAGGTAAGGCACAGCGTGTCGGAAACAATCCCGGCGCACAGGCACATCGCGACACCGGGAGCTGGCTGCAGCCCGCGGTGGAAATACTTGCGTCCGACCAGCGTGCAGGTCGAGCCGACCGGCTCGTTGAGATAACGGATCGGTTCGCGCGAAACCAAGTCGCCGGCCAAGCGGTGGTGGTCGATGACCTCGGTGATCTCCGCTTCCTCGACGCCATTGACCGCTTGCGCGTACTCGTTGTGATCGACCAGCGCGAGGCGGATCCGCGGCGGATCGACGAGGTCGGATTTCGAAAGCACGCCTGTCATTTTTCCCGAAGCGGGATCCACCACCGGAAACAGATCCTGATCGGTAGAGGCAAGGCGTTTGCGCAAGCGCGAGACCGGCTCGCTTGGCTGGATGGTTTCAAATTTTGTTTCCATCACATGGCGCACGGTGCGAGAGCAACGGATCAGCGTCGAAGCACTCGCTGTGTCCTGATCGCAGCGCAGCACGAAGACTCCGCGCGATGCGGCAAATTGCCCGATCTCCGGCGAAACCGGATTGCCACCAGTGACGAGCAAAGCCCGCGCGCCGTGGTCGATGGCATAACGCTGGACGATCGGCCGATCGCCGCAGATCACCAAAAACTTTCCGATGTTTCCGTCCTTTTTGGCCTGAATCAAACGCTTCTCCACCGTGCCTTGGGATGAAGCGCCAACCAGCAGGATGAGGTCCTCCTCAAGCGTCGAGAGCGGCTCTTGCGATCCAAGGCTCTCGGCCTTGAGCGTCTCCGCAAGGTGTGCGAGCGAGGCATGCACGGTACGCACGCTGAGGCCTTCGGTATCCGCCGGCAGAAGCAAGCGCAGCAAATCAAAGTAACGCAAAATCCCGCAAAGGTTTCCTTCCTCATCCTCGACCGGCACACAGCGCACCTGCGATTCCAACATGCGGCGGTACGCGGTAAGGAATGTGTCGGCGGTCGAGACCTTGATCACCTCGCGGCGGCTGATCATGCCCGCGTTGGTGCGCACATCGGTGAGCAGCAGCGGCAGTTCCAGCTTCGCCTTTTCGAGCACCCATTTCGTGCGTTGGGAAATTTCCCCGCATCGCGCGGCGGTGGCGCTGGTTTCTTCGCCCGAAGCGCGGAGCAATGCGGCGTATCCGATCGCCGAGCAGATCGCGTCGGTGTCGGGATTCTTGTGCCCAATGACAAAAAACGGAGGCATGGAAGTCGATGCGGGTTTGGAGAGTTTGAAATGGTTTTTCAGTCGACTGAAAGGTCACATTCTTTCAGGGCAACGGATGCCAAGCAAGCCAAGACCTGAAGCGAGGATTCTACCCGTGAGTTCGCAAAGGGCAAGTCGGCTCGAGCGGACCGGCTCCTCGGACTTGAGTACCGGGCAGGCTTCGAAGAACGAGTGGAACGCGCGCGCCAGCTCGAGCAGGTAGTTGGCCAGCAGGTTCGGGCGGAAGTCCTCGAGCACCGCCGGCAGGACTTCGCCAAACCGCGCGTGCAACCTCGCGAGGTGGATCTCCTCGTTTTCGCTCAGCACGATCTCGGCGGACGCAGCATCAAAAGCGGTGTCGAGCTTGCGGAAAATCGAACGCACACGCACCGACGAGTACTGCAAATAAGGCGCCGTGTCGCCCTGCAAGGCAAGCATGCGGTCCCACGCGAACACATAGTCGGTGAGGCGGTTCTGCGAGAGCTCGGCAAACTTCACCGCGCCAATGCCAACGATCGACGCAATCTCCGCGGCCTCCTCGCCCTTGAGATCGGGGTTCTTTTCGCCGATCAGTTTCGCCGCGCGCTCGACCGCCTCGGTGAGCACATCGGTGAGCTGAACATTGTCACCCGTGCGGGTTTTCATGAGCTTGCGGTCCTCGCCAAGGATCGAACCGAATGCCACATGGCGGAAGTCGGCCGCTGCGCCCCAGCGTTGTGCGGCGGCAAAAATTTGGCGGAAGTGCAACTGCTGCGGCACGCCGACGACATACCAGATCTGATCGGCCTTCCACTCGTCGATGCGGAAACGGATCGTGGCGAGGTCGGTGGTCGCGTAAAGGAATCCGCCATCGGCCTTGCGGATGATCGCCGGGTTGTCGGTCCATCCCTCCTCGCGATGCACCATGAAGGGATCGTCCTCACGCTTGCAGCTGCCGTCGGAAAATATGCAAACCGCCCCGTTGCTCTCGCGCGCGATGCCTTTGGCAACAAACTCGTCGACCAGTCCGGCAAGCCGATCGTTGTAATAACTCTCGCCAAGCCAGTAATCGAATTTCACATCGAGCGTGTCATAGATCCGCTGCAATCCGCGCTTGGAGACATCGATGCACTGCTGCCAGATTTCGAGATTCTCCGGGTCACCCGCCTGAAGCTTCACCAACTCGCTCTTGCAGGTCTCGAGCACCGCGGGGTCGTCCTTGGTGGCGGCATTTACCTCGCGATAAACGCGCAGCAACTCATCGATCGGATCAGCCTCGAGCGCTGCCTTGTCGAGCAGCGTTTTCCACCCGTGAAGGATCATTCCAAATTGCGTGCCCCAGTCGCCGATGTGGTTGTCGGCAATGACCTTGTAGCCGAGGAAACGCGCGATGCGGCAAAGCGAGTCGCCAATGATCGTCGAACGGATGTGGCCGACATGCATCGGCTTGGCGACATTCGGCGCGGAGAAATCCACCACCACCGTGCGGCCCGCACCGATGTCGGGCGCGCCCAATCGCTCGTCGTTGAGCAAGGCCTTGGCCCTCGCGGCGAAGGCCTCCGGCAAAATGCGGAAGTTGATGAATCCCGGCCCGGCAATGTCGGCGGTGGCCATGCCCGCAAGATCGAGGTGGCCGATGATTTCCTGGGCCAACGCGCGCGGGTTCTTACCCCTTTGCTTGGCAAGGACCATCGCGGCGTTGCTTTGATAATCGCCAAAGCGCAGGTCCGCTGCCGCCGTCACGCTCGCAGTGACCGGCTCGCCAAGTGTCGTGTTCAATGCCGCGGCGAGCCGCGCCTCAAGCTGCTGGAGAATCGTCATGTGGTCTGGGGGAAAGGGAAATCCACCCTAAAATGTGGGCGGCTCCACACGGGACGACTTTGAGCCCAAAATGGCAAGGATTTCATCGCGGCCATTTGCTCCAAGGATCCGCCGGCTCATGTCCTGCCCATTGAACATCTTGGCAATGGCGGCGAGCATCTTGAGGTGAAGCTGGTAGTCCTTGCGCGGCACCACAAAGAGAACGATCACATGCACCGGCGCCTGGTCCACGGCCTCGAAATCGATGCCCGCCTTCGAGCGACCCAAGACCGCCACCACCTTTTCAAGCTCATCGGAAAACGCATGGGGGATCGCCACCCCGCCGCCGATGCCGGTGCTGATCAATTGCTCGCGCGCCCTCAGCGCCTCAAGCGTTGCCTCACGCTCGCCCACCGCAAGCAGGCCGCATGTCACAAGCCTGTCTACAAGCTCGGTGATCGCCCCCCAGTGCTCGATCGCCTCAAGGTCGGCGACGATCTGTTCCGGGCTGAGAAGTTTCACCAATTTCATGCAAATCACGCA
>JBEINR010000022.1:0-8188 GCA_040377995.1 Akkermansiaceae bacterium
ACATGCTCGCCGCCGCGCGCCTGATGCTCGATGGCAAGGCTGCTCCTGCACGCCCTTACCCAAGCAGCGGCTGCAACATCAAGTGGAAGGCCGGGAATCAACCCGGATGGTGGGATTCCGGGGTTTCGCCGGCGTGATGTGCGGTGGCTTGATGTAAATTGGCTGCGGAATTTCCGCCGACCATGCGCGGCGCGTTGCTTCATCGGTTGATTGCCACGCCTGCCACAAGCGCGTGGCGGATGGCACTTCGAACGAAAGCCGTGCGCGAATTTCCTCGGGCAATGGAAAGCGTGCGATTTCCTCGCATGAAAAAACCACCATGCCCTCATCGAGCGCGTTTGCGACACGCTCATGCAAACCTGCCGCATCACACAGCGATGGCGCGGTGCTGAGTTTGTAATCCGCCACCTGCGCTGTCCAAAAACTGCCGCGACGCGCATCGCCAATCGCGAGCGCCGGCTTGCCCGATGCGACCGACGGCACGGCAAGCAATGATGGCACAGCGACCGCCGGGCACCCCATCGCAATCGCCACCCCCTGCGCAGCCGCGATCCCTACGCGCGTGCCACTGTAACTTCCGGGCCCGCTGCCAACGAGCACGAGGTCGACCTGACGATCCTCGCCGAGCAAGGCATCCAGCGGCCCAAACAAAAGCGCGTTGTGATTCCGATCGCTGGAAAATCCGCGCTCGTCCAAGCCACCACCGGCAGCGATGCGCGCCAGCGTCGCATGCGGCGTCGAGGTCTCAAATATCAGCGCGCGGGCGTCACTCACGCCGCTGTGATAAACCGCAGCCGAAGCGGCCGCCAGCACGCAATTCGATCAGCACCCCCAACAAGGCAAACCCCACGCGCTTTTGCATCGTCAAGCCCGCACGCATTTCCAATGCTCAACGCGTGCACCCGACGCGGGCCATCGTCATTCGCCTCACGCGACTCACCGACACCAGCCTGATCGTTCACTGGTTCACGGAAGCACACGGGCTGCTCAAGACCGTTGCCAAAGGCGCGCGCCGGCCGGGCAGTCCCTTCGCCGGAAGGCTTGACCTTTTTTTTGGCGGCGAAATCAGTTTTCAATCGGCGCGCAAGGGCGAGTTGCACGCGCTGCGCGAAGTGGTGATCCATGATTGGCGCGAAGGGCTGAGGAAAAGTTACGGCAGCACGCTGTTTGCCGCTTGCTGCTGCCAGCTCGCCGAATCCGCCGTCGAGCCCGAACACCCGGAACCGCAGCTTTACCAACTTCTCGTGCGCGCGCTCAATCACATCGACACCAACGAGCCCACCATGCGCGCGCTGCTGCATTTCGAGCGCGAGCTCGCGACGATGATGGGAATCCTGCACGAGAAACGCGAGCCATCCAGCTCGCTGCGCGAAACGCTTGGCGCGCTTCCATCAACGCGCGAGGAATTGATCGCGCGCATCGGCGGCGCCTCATGAGGGCTCGACCTGCACGACCGCCATTGCCGCGATGCCCTCACCACGACCGATGAATCCCATCGCTTCGTTGGTCGTCGCTTTCACGCCGACCCGCTCCGGCGCGATGCCCAATGCGGCGCCGATGTTCGACTTCATCGCATCACGATGCGGCAAGACCTTTGGCGCCTCGGCGATCAGCGTCGAATCGACATTCACGATCCGCATGCCCGCCTCCGCCGCAAGATCACGGCATTTTTCCAAAATCTTCAGCGAAGAAATCCCCTCGCAGGCCGGATCACCGGGCGGGAAATAATAACCGATGTCCGGCAAGCCCATCGCACCAAGCACTGCATCGGCAATCGCATGGCATAGCACATCGGCATCGGAGTGACCTTCCAATCCATGGCTGTGCGGAATCGTCACGCCACCAAGAACGAGGCGGCGATTTTCCGAAAAACGATGAACATCGTAGCCGATTCCAACCATGTTTGTGAGGGAGTGAGTGAAGTGAAAAACGAATCGCGTCGATCAAAGGATTTCGGCAAGCGGCAACACACCGTTGCTCGCCACGATCGACCACGCGTCGGCGTGACCTTCGACCGCTGCGAGCTCGACCTTGCCGCCTGCCGCTTCGACGAGGAGTTGGCCGGCGGCGATGTCCCAGAGTGAGATGCGCGATTCGATGTAGGCGTCGAGGCGGCCGCTTGCGATGTAGGCCATGCCGAGCGCCGCCGATCCCATCATGCGCATCTTACGCGCCTTCAACGATGCGCGGTGAAACCGCTCGATGCCGGTCTTCTTCGCCGCTTCGTCCTTGCCGCAGCCGATGAACAAAATGGATTCGTCAAAACTCGCGCGGGCACTGACGCGGATCGGCTTGCCATCAAGCATCGGCGCACCACCTTTTTCCACGGTCCATGTCTCGCCAACCATCGGATCGTGAATCACGCCCACCACAATTTCACCGGCGACGCGCAACGCGATCGACACGCAGAAGTGCGGAATACCGTAGAAAAAATTCACCGTGCCATCGATCGGGTCGACGATCCACTGGCGATCGGAGTCCTGATTGCCCGCGATGCCTTCCTCGCCGTAGAGCGCGTCGCCGGGCCGCGCGCCGAGCAGGATACCGGTGATCAATTCCTGTGATTCCTTGTCGAGCGCGAGCTTGATGTCGTGCTGCGTCGCCTCGTCGACCGTGGCATCGCTGCCGAAGTGTTGTCGGAGAAGTTTGCCCGCGGCAAGCGCGGCATCGGTGGCAAGGACGAGATCGGTCATGGGCGTGGGGAAATCAGTTGGTGGCGCTTTTCTCGGCGTGAAGCATCAGAATCGCACGAACGAGTTGATGGGCGAGATCGTGCTTGCTGGCAAGCGGAAGCTGTTCGATGCGGTCGGGATAGACGAGGGTGACTTCGTTTTGATCCGACTCAAAGCCGATGCCCGGTTTGGAAACATCGTTGGCGATGATCAGGTCGCATTGCTTGCGAGTCAGCTTTTCGCGGGCGTGAGCGATCAGGTTTTCGGTTTCGGCGGCGAAGCCAACCAGCGTGCCGGCAAAGCCATGCTTGCTGCGGCATGAACCAAGGATGTCCTGCGTGCGCACCAATTCGAGTGTGAGCGCGTCGGCGGACTTCTTGATTTTTTCCTTCGCGACTGTGGATGGCGTGTAGTCGGCCACCGCCGCGGCAAACACCGCGACATGCATGCGCCCGATGTGACTCGACACCGCCTCGTGCATTTCGCCCGCGGTTTCCACCGGCAGGAAATCCACGCCATCGGGCACATCCAGTGAGGTCGGCCCCGAAACGAGCAGGACCGTGTGACCTTCGCGCGCGAAGGCCGCTGCGATTTCATATCCCATCTTGCCCGACGATCGATTGCCGATGAAACGCACCGGATCAATCGGCTCGCGGGTGGGACCGGCAGTCATAAGAATGTTCATTGCCGAAGTCTGAACGCGCTACCGCTCATCGCAAGCCCTCTTCTTGGCGCGCAGATCGTGCAAACAAAAAGGGCGCGGCAGATGCTGCCGCGCCCGAAATGTTTTTGCGTTAGCGAAGAGATCACTTCTTCGGTGCGACCGCCGACTTCGACTCTGGCTTCGACGCCTTCGCGGGCGCGGGCTTGTTCGACTTGATGCTCTGAAGCTCCTTGTTTGCTTGCTCGCGTTGTTTGGCGTCAAATTTCTCGGCGATGTCGGCGGCCAATTTCGTCGCGTCCTTCTCACCGCGCTCGGCAGCGAGGGTGGCGATCGCCCATGCCTTGATCGGATCGGCCTTGAGGCCGACGCCATCGTTGAGGAGGTGGGCCAGCGCAAGAGTCGCAGGGCCATGGCCTTGGTTGGCAGCCATCATGTAAAGTTGGCCGGCATTTTCGATGTTGCGCGCCACACCACCCGCGCCGCGATCATAGAGCACTGCGAGATTGTACTGGGCTTGGGCAAATCCGCTTTGCGCCGCACGCGTGAGCCAGGCCAAAGCTGCCGATGGGTCGGTCACGCCCATTTTGCCGGAAAGGTAAAGCAGACCGAGTTCATTTTGGGCCTCGGGAAGATTGCCATTGGCGGATGCCAGCAGAAATCCGTATCCGGCAAGGATTTCGGGCTTCTCTTGGGAAAGGATCAATACGGCGAGGCGCAGGCTGGCAACCGGGCTGCCCGCTTCCGCCGCCTTGCGAAGGATGGTGATGCCACGGTCGCTATCTTTGGCCACACCCTTGCCCTGAATGTAGAATTCGGCGGAGCGAAGCATGCAATCAATCTGGCCGGCATCCTTGCCGCGCTCGTACTGTGCAAGGGCTTCCTTGAGGTTCTTTTTGATATTTTCCTCATAGTCACCGAGCGCGAGATAGGCCGAGTACTCCTTGCCATCGATCGCCTTCTTGAGCCACTCGCGACCCTTGGCTTCATCGCGGAATTTTTCATCGCCGCTAAGGTAACGCGATCCAAGCGCGGCCATCGCGGCCGGATTTCCAAGACCCGCGGCCTTGGTGTAGTACTCCAGCGATGCCTTCACATTCTTGAGTTCGGGGAAACCAAACTGACCTTCATAAAATCGACCGATGAGCGACATTGACAGGACATCACCCGCATCAGCTGCGCGCTTCCACCAGAAGACGGCCTTGTCGGGATCGGGCGTCGACGACAGACGCCCTCTCAGATAGGCTTCGCCCAAAATCCGCGCAGCAACCGCTGGGTCGCTTTTGGCAGCTTCTTCAAGTGCCGCGCGGGCTTGCTCGCGTTCCGCTTCCTTATCGGAAGCAAGTAGGATGAACGAGAGTCGATAGATCGCGTCGCGATGCTTCGAGTCCGCCGCCTTGCGATAATACTCCAGGGCTTTGTCCTTGGAAGCTTCAGCACCTCGACCTGTCTCATAGGCAAAACCCAAAAGGTACTGCGCTTCGGCATTGCCCTTATCCGCAAGCGGCCGGGCAAGATCGACGGCTTTGAAATGACGTCCGCTTTGAAAGGCCTCCATGGCTTCTTTTACGGGACCCTCAACATCTGACGACAAAGATGCTATCGTTTGCTCGCCAGGAAGAGAAACTGCCGCATTCACATAGGAAAACGAGGCCGTAAGGCATAATACATGGAATATGAATCGCAAGGACATGCGGCAATTAGGGTGCTTCATGTCGAAAATGCAAATCTTAATGCGGTGGAAAAAACGCTTGATCGCACCCAGTTCGGCCTCAATCCAACCCGCAAAGCCGGTCGATGCAACGCCCCAAGACCTCCGTATCAATCTCGTTCACATCCACTCCGCGGCCGATCCCGCCCAGCATCATGACCGCCAGTCCCCCCACCCAAGTGCTCACGAAATTCCTCCATCCCGTCCAGCACGATCCGGCGGCCGCAGACATCGCGTTGATCAAGGGCCGGATGAAATGCCGCAAGGCCCAGACCCGAGATCACCGCCAGCACCCTTTCGGCAAGTGCTGACGGAACAAGTCCGACCTCGACCGAATAAAGCACATCAAGCGCGAGGCCGATGGCGACGGCTGGGGCGTGCGAGAGCTCGCCACCGGTCATCGATTCAAGCTTGTGCGCTGCCCAATGGCCAAAGTCGAGCGGACGACTGCTGCCCGATTCGAAGGCATCGCCACCCTCGGCGATGTGCCGAGCGTGCAGCATGGCGGAGCGCTCGACGCATGCTTCGAGCAGCGGTGCATCCAATGCCGCAAGGCCCGCAAGCCGCGCTTCGATCCACTCGAAAAATTCACGGTCTTTCACCAAGGCGACCTTCACCGCCTCGATCAGTCCGGCGCGTTGCGTGATCGGATCGAGGCTTTGCAAAAAGGCAAAATCATTCACCACCGCGTAGGGCACGGCGAAACTTCCGATCCAATTTTTTTTGCCAAAACCATTGATCGCGCACTTCACCCCCACGCCGCTGTCGCATTGCGCCAAGGTGGTGGTGGGCACGCGCACCAGCCTCATGCCGCGATGCGCGGTGGCCACCGCAAAGCCTACCGCATCGAGAAAAGCCCCGCCGCCGATTGCGATAACAAACGAATGGCGGTCGAGATGCGCGGCATCGATGAGACGCCACACTTCGCGCACCAAGGCATCGTCAGACTTGACCTGCTCGCCACCGGGCAACACGGCATGGTCGGCAATTTCAAATCCGATCGACCTCATGCCCTCCCGCGCAGCGGACTCCAAGCCCGGCCAGGCCCGCGCCACCGCATCCTCGATCAGGATCAGCCCGCGCTTTTCACCCGCGGCATCGGCAAACAGACCAGCCAAATCCCGCAGCCCAGCACCGAAGGCATCGCGCGTGAACACGATACGGTGCTTGAAGGTCAGGGGAATTTGGAAATCGTACCGGGACATCAGCGCGCGCCACCACTAGACTGCCTTGGCATCCTGCGCCAATGTTTCTTCCATCAATCTACCCCATGCCCACCTCCGAGAAACTTTACGAAACCCGCTGGCTGAGCCTCGAACGCATCGGCACCTGGGATTTCGTCCGCCGCCCGCATTCCGACGCCTGCGTCGGCATTCTCCCGATCACGCACGATGACGAAGTGGTGCTGATCGAACAATTTCGCATTCCGCCCCAGCGCCATGTGATCGAAATCCCCGCCGGCATCGTCGGCGATGAAAAAGAACACCACGGTGAATCGCTGGCCGACACGGCCGCGCGCGAACTGCTCGAGGAAACCGGCTACCGCGCGGGCACGATCCGGCAACTCATCGCGAGCCCAACTTCCGCCGGCATGACGCCGGAAATCACCCACCTGTTTCTAGCGACCGACCTCGTGCGCGAACATCAAGGCGGTGGTGTCGGCTGCGAAAACATCATCGTCCATCATGTGCCGCGCGCCGAGTTGCCCCAATGGCTCGCCGCGCAAGAGGCCGACGGCAAACTCGTCGATTTCAAAATCCACGCCAGCCTCTGGCTCGCAGCCAACCTCCCACCATCCCCCGCTTGAGCGAACCCATCCCCACCCGCTTCGGCGGCATCGCCCGACTCTACGGCGAAGCCGCCACACGCCGCTTCCTCCGCGCACGCGTCGCCATCATCGGCGTCGGCGGCGTCGGGTCATGGGCGGTCGAAGCACTCGCGCGATCGGGCATCGGCCACCTGACACTCGTCGACCTCGATGAAATCTGCATCACGAATGTGAACCGCCAACTCCACGCGATGGATGGCCAGATCGGCCGACAAAAAACCGATGCCATGGCCGAACGCGCCAGAGCGATCAACCCCGATGCCGAGGTCCTCATCCATCAGCAATTTTTCACCGAAAACTCCGCGGCCGAAATTCTCGACCCCGGCTTTGATGCGGTCGTCGATGCGATCGACCAATCACGCCACAAGGCATTTCTCATCGCCGAATGCCATCGCCGCGGCATCTTCACCGTCATCTGCGGCGGCGCCGGCGGTCGTCGCGATCCGACGCGCATTCGCGTCGCCGACCTCGCCCACAGCGGCAAGGATCCCTTGCTCCACCAATTGCGCCGCACACTTCGCCGCGAGCACGGATTTCCCAAAACTCCCCTCGGCCAAAAGCCCGCGCCGCTCGGCATCGACGCGGTGTTCTCCGACGAACCGCAGGCCTACCCGCAATGCGACGGCACGGTATCGGGCGAGCGCCCCGACGATGCGGAGCTGCGGCTCAATTGCGCTTCGGGCTTTGGCACCGCGACTCATGTGACAGCCAACTTCGGCCTCACCGCCGCATGCCGCGTGCTCGAGCACTTGGCGCGCAATTGATCCTCGCGCCACAAAATAAAAGATGCCGCCGAAATGGGCGGCATCGGTGGTAAACGATTCAGCGCCACACGGGCAGCTGAAGCATCCTAATAAAAATCACAGACCCTTCTTCGAAAGGCGGGTGCCTGGAGTCGCTCCTTGGCGGGCCTTGAACTTCGGGTTCGATTTGCAGATCACATAGACCGTTCCTTTGCGTTTCACGACTTGGCAATCAGCGTGACGGCGCTTGGCGGAGGCAAGTGAGGAGAGGACTTTCATGACGGAAAAAAGTTGGTGGTTGCCGACCGCAGGGGCGAATCGGGACGCGGAAAATAGGGATCACCGGGCCTTTGTAAAGCAAATTCCACCCGGATCGCGCGGGTTTTTTCGCGCACCCCGGGGCTGGAAACCCTCGGAAAATGCCCGAATATATTTCGGATTCATGTATTTTTTGCTTTTCCGAAGGATTTCGAAGGGATAATCGAAGAACCATGAAAATCGTACTGATCGCGATTGCTTTGGTATCTCTCAATTCCTGCAAAACTATCATCTGCATGTACCTTGACACCAAAC
>JBEINR010000067.1:0-4910 GCA_040377995.1 Akkermansiaceae bacterium
CTCTTCCGCAGCCGAGCGCTATCCCTTCGAGTTTTCCGGCGGTCAACGCCAGCGGATCGGCATCGCCCGCGCGCTTGCCTTGAAACCAAAACTCATCGTCTGCGACGAACCGGTCTCGGCGCTCGACGTCTCGATCCAATCGCAAATTTTGAACCTGCTCGTCGAGCTCCAGCGCGAGCTCGGGCTTTCGTATCTCTTCATCGCCCACGACCTCTCGGTGGTAAAGCATGTGAGCGACCGCGTGGCGGTGATGTATCTCGGAAAAATCGTCGAACTCGCGCCATCCGAAAGCATTTATCGCGATCCGCGGCACGCCTACACGAAGGCACTGCTTTCGGCGATCCCATCGACGGATCCCAACGCATCGCGCGAACGCATCCTGCTCGAAGGTGAAATCCCCTCACCGATCGATCCGCCGCGCGGCAGCGCCTTTGGCCATCGCATCAAACACCCGCGTTACGATGAAACGATCGGCATGGATTTGCCGCTGCGCGAAATCACGCCGGGCCACTGGGTGGCGGCCGACCCCTGCTGCGTCAGCGCCGACGATTGGCAAAAACTCTCCGCGCAAAAGTAAGCGGCAAACACGCCGCTCATCATCGCTCACAAGCCGCGCGCGATTTTTCGCACCAAGGCCGGGCCTTGATAAATCAGCGAGGTGTAGATCTGCACGAGCGAGGCGCCGGCCGCAATTTTTTCGCGGGCATCCTCCAGCGATGAAATTCCGCCGACGCCGATGATCGGAATGCGCGCGCCAAGATGACTTGAAAATTGGCGCAGAACCTCGGTGCTCTTGGCCTGCACCGGCCTACCTGAAAGCCCGCCCGCTTCTTCGGCGTAGCGATGCCCGCGCACCACATCACGATCGAGCGTGGTGTTGGTGGCAATGAGGCCATCGAGCCCGCCATCAAGAAACACCCGCGAGAGATCGCGAATGTGTGCTTCGTCGAGATCGGGCGCGACCTTGAAAAGGAGCGGCACATTTTTGCCATGCTCGGCACGGAGTTTTTGCTGCTCTTTTTTCAGCGTCTCCAACAAACGCGCGCTCGCTTCGGCACCTTGCAAATCGCGCAGGCCCGGCGTGTTAGGCGATGAAAGATTGACCGCGATGTAGTCGGCCACGCCATAGGCCTTGCGCAAGCACGCGAGATAATCATCCGCTGCGTTTTCATTCGGCGTGTCTTTGTTCTTTCCGATGTTGAAGCCGATGACACCGCGAAAAGATTTGCTGCGTCGTACATTTTCAACACCGGCATCGATGCCCGGATTGTTGAAGCCCATGCGATTGATGATCGCTTCGTGCGGCACAAGGCGAAACAAACGCGGCTTCGGATTGCCCGCTTGCGGGCGCGGCGTGATGGTGCCGATTTCGACAAAGCCGAAGCCCAAGCGCCCAAGCGCATCGATGGTGTTGCCTTCTTTGTCGAGACCCGCTGCAAGACCGATGCGGTTGGGAAATTTCAAACCCATCACCTCGATCGGTGAAATTAACTCGTCCTCGGGAAAAGCCAAACGCAGCAATCCACTGCGTTCCGCAAATCTCAACGAGGCCATGCCAAGGTGATGTGCCACCTCGGCATCGAGCTTGAAAATCAACGGCCGCAACAGGGGGTAAAGGGCATCGGTCACGCCCGCGAGCCTGCTCACGCAGCCACACTTTTGTCGAACCCGATCAAAGGGCAAAACCGGTGCTCAAAACCCCGCCAATCGACCCATTTCGCGGAGACCTCAAAGAAAGATTCAACATTTCCCGCGTCAATTTGTCTCAATTGGTGGACAGGCTGTCCGAATCCGGCGATGGCGATTTAGGCGAATTTTCACAACTCACTCATTATCAAAGATTTATGAAATCAAAATCAAAGGCACGGGGAATGCTGGAATCCCCATTGAGAGGTCAGCGGGCCCCGTTTATTTCCCGAGATTATATTTACGAATGCTATCAAATGTATTTAAATGCAATTAAAGGGAATAAAAAGACCCTTGGCTTCGTTTAACCAGTAACCCCCACACGCATATGGCATACGAATCAGAAGGCAGTTTGAAACTCTATCTACGTGAGATTTCCAGAACGCCGTTGCTCACGGCCGAGGAAGAGGTGGAGCTCGCAGAGCGCATCAAGCAAGGGGACCCGGAGGCGCGATCGCACATGATCCGGGCCAACCTGCGCCTGGTCGTGAAAATCGCCCAGGACTATGCCAACTACGGCATGCCGGTCACCGACCTGATCTCGGAAGGCAACATCGGCCTGATGAAGGCCGTCGAGCGCTTCGATCCGGAAAAGGGTGGCAAGCTCTCGACCTACGCCGCGTGGTGGATCAAACAATCGATCAAGCGCGCGCTGGCCAATCAGTCGAAAACCATCCGCCTGCCCGTCCACATGGTCGACAAGATCGCCAAGATGCGCCGCATCGCCGCGATCCTCACCGAGGCACTCGGCCGCGAGCCGACCGACGAGGAATTGGCAGATGAAATCGGCGTGCCACGCCGCAAACTCGCGATGCTGCGCCAGGCCTCGCACCGCCCGACCTCGCTCGACGCGCCGATCAACGAAGGCGAGGCCACGGAATACAGCGAGGTCATCAGCGACGATCGCGCGGTCAACCCGCTCGATATGCTCGCCGACAAGAATTTGCACGGCGAACTCGATGGCCTGCTCTCGGTACTCGACGAGCGCGAGCGCAAGATCATCGACGAACGCTTCGGGCTCAGCGGTCGCAGGGCACTGACGCTGGAGGAGGTCGGACGCGAGTTCGGCGTCACCCGCGAGCGCATCCGCCAACTTCAAAATTCGGCGCTCACCAAGATGCGCCGTGCCTTGCGCAAAAAGGAAAAGCCGACGCCCAAGCCGCTCGCACCCGGCCTGGCCGGCACCTGACGGATTTGTTTCATGTGTTTTGGTTGATCGGTGTTCGGCCGCGATGGATAGCATCCACCGCGGCCTTTCCTTTCGCAAAATTGATTCACATCCGCAATTTGGTGTGTCCAACATGGAAATTTCCCTTCATAGTCGGGTATCAACCAACAGAATTGAATAATGCCCAGAGTGACCATCACCATACCGGGAGGATCTCCGCAGCCCTACCGCTTTCAGCTTGATCACAAGTCGGTGGTCATCGGGCGCATGAATGAAAATGACATTCAGGTCGATTCCGCATCTGTTTCCTCGCGACATGCTGAGATGACCCGGATCAAGGGCGGCTACGAACTGCATGATCTCGGATCAACCAATGGCATCAAGCTCGATGGCAGGCTGGTACCTTATGTTGCGTTGCATGATGGCGTGTCCGTTGAACTGGGAGATGTGGTTTTCGGTTTTGAATTGACCCCCGAAGAACGCGCGGCGCTCGACATGGAGGCCTCCATTGGCCTGAAACCAGAGCCAGTGGAAAAGTCCATTTCAGCAACTCCGCAACAATCCTATGGTCCGCCGAAAGCACCGGCAGCAAGACAGGCTGCACTGCCAACGCGGGTCTCGAACAACGGCAACAGCGGATTGCTTCTTCTTGTTTTGGCGCTTCTTGCGTTTTGCTTTGGCATGGCATTTCGCTTCAAGAGCGAGACCGGGCACTCGTGGCTGGAGACCGTGTTGAGCAAATATGTGACCAACAAGGTCACTCCTCCTCCGGGGAAATAGTTCCCGGAAAAACGTTCCTTCCTCTGCCTTGTTTTGGGTTTGGGGTTGAGTTGTCGCGTGCTTCGACTAGCCTGCGCGCATGTTTCTCTCGAAATGGTCACTCGTTACGGTCGCCGTCCTCGCGACATGCATGCAAGTTCGCGCGCAGGATGAGGCGGCAATGCAGGAAAGCATCATGGTGATGGAGGCGTATTCCGGCAAAGTGCTCGTCGCCTCCAATGCCGCTGCCAAACGGCCGATCGCCAGCCTCACCAAAATCGCAAGCGGCGCCGTCACCGTCGATTGGGCCACCGCCACCGGAACGGATATCTCGACGGCGCGAATCAGCGTGCCCCAGATCGTCACCCTCGTCGGCGGACCCAACCCGATGAACCTCCAACCCGGCGACCAAATGACCGTGCGCGATGCCCTCTACGCGGCACTGCTCGGATCCGACAATCTCGCGGCACTCAGCGTGGCCGATCATGTCGGACGCGAATTGATTTCTCGCCGCGGCAAAAGCGGTGATCCGGTCGGCGAGTTCGTCGGCGAAATGAACCGGCTCGCGAAGTCCTTGGGCATGACGCAAACCCGTTTCGCCAATCCTCATGGCTTGGAGCGCCCCGGTGCCAAAGCTTTTTCCACCGCCGCCGATGTCGCACGGCTCTCGGTCTACGCGATGCGTCGCAATGCCTTCACTTTCATCGTGCGACAAAAGGAAAGGCAGATCACCGTCCATGGCGCGTCCGGCCCGCGCAACTACACGATCCGCAATTCCAACGAGCTCGCAGGTGAGACAGGAATACTTGGCGTAAAAACAGGCACGACATCTGCTGCCGGTCCCTGCGTATCGGTATGCATGGAACGCGATCCATTGGTTCGGACCAAAGCGGACGGCTCGAAAGGTGCCACGCCACGACGCCTCATCGTGGTCGTGCTGAACAATCCCGACCGTTTCTCACGCGCACGCTCACTCATCAGTCAAGGTTGGGCGGCCTACGATCCATGGCTCTCCGCTGGCGCGCCGGTGAAAGACAAGCGCCGGGAAATCATCAGCGTGCCGGATCCAAGCTGATGCCGCGAGCGATCCACTCGCCGCACAGGATGGGTTCCGAATTCTCACAAAATCAAAGATCATGAAAATCGGAATTCTCAACAGCGGCGGCGATTGCCCCGGACTCAATGCAGTGATCCACGGCGTCGTCGGCGCGGCCGATCAACTCGGCTGGGAAGTCATTGGATTTCGCGATGGTTTCGAAGGCCTGCTTCCACCGGGTGACTACTGTGTTCTCAAACC
>JBEINR010000170.1:0-2248 GCA_040377995.1 Akkermansiaceae bacterium
CTTCTTCATGTTGATGACCGGCTCCGGAGTGCGGACGCCGGCGACCACATCCTCGCCTTGGGCGTTGATGAGGAACTCACCGTAGAATTCGTTGGCGCCGTTGGCGGGGTTGCGGGTGAAGGCGACGCCCGAGCCGGACTTGTCGCCGGTGTTGCCGTAGACCATCGCCTGGACATTGACGGCCGTGCCCCACTCGGCGGGGATGTTGTATTTGCGGCGGTAAACGATCGCGCGGTCGTTCATCCATGAGCCGAAGACGGCGCCTGCGGCACCGCGGAGTTGGTCCCACGGATTGCTGGGGAAGCTCTTGCCGGTGCGCTCCTTGACGAGGGCCTTGAAGCGCTTGACGAGTTCTTGTTGGTCGGCCGCGGTGAGGTCGGAGTCGACGATGTCGCGGTGATACTTCTGATGTTTGAATTCCTCGATGACGACTTCGAATGGCTCGTGGTCCTCACCTTCGCGCTTTTGCACGCCGAGCACGACATCGCCGTACATTTGCACGAAGCGGCGGTAGCAGTCCCATGCGAAGCGCTCGTTTTTGGTGGCGGCGGCGAGTGACTTCACCGTCTCGTCGTTGAGGCCGAGGTTGAGGATCGTGTCCATCATGCCCGGCATCGAGTCGCGGGCACCGGAGCGCACGGCGACGAGCAGCGGCATGCCTTTGGCATCGCCGAACTTGCAGCCCATGATTTTTTCCATGTTGGCAACGCCGGCTTCCATCTGCGATTGGAGCGAGGCCGGGTAGCTTCTACGATTGGCATAGTAGTAAGTGCAGACTTCGGTGGTGATCGTGAAGCCTGGAGGCACTGGCAGACCGATGCGGGTCATTTCCGCAAGGTTGGCACCCTTGCCGCCGAGCAATGCCTTCATGCCGCCATCACCATCGGCCTTGCCGGCTCCCCAGGTGTAAACGTATTTGGCTCCTTTGCCGGAAGCGGATTTTGCCTTGTTTTTGGATGCCGCGGATTTGGCGGCCTTGGGTGCGCTTTTTTTGGCGGCGGGTTTCGCAGCCTTCTTTTTCGTAGCCATCGTAGTGATATGTGGTTGTTGGAGATGCTTTCGCCCAATGGGTGTGGATGCGGGCAAAGGACCCGCTGGCGGCGAAACGCGCGGGAGGCTAGGCGACCACGCGGGCGACTGTCAATCAGGCAGTTTGGCCCACCCGATGACTTGCCGGGAGGGCTTGATGCGGTAGGCGAAATGGCTCCCTGCGATCAGAAGTGGATCGCGTGGCCCTCGGCGGCGAGGGTCGCTTCGTGGATCACTTCGGACATCGTCGGGTGCGCGTGGATGGTCGCGTGGATTTCCTCGGCAGTGAGTTCCTGGTCGAGGGCGAGGCCCATCTCGGCGATGAGCTCGGTGGCGTTCTCGCCGATGATGTGGGCACCGAGCAGTTCGCCGTGTTTCTTGCCGTAGAGGAGCTTGGCAAAACCATCGGGCTCACCGGAGGCGATTGCTTTGCCGATGGCGACGAAGGGGATCTTGCCGACATTGTATTCGATGCCGGCTTCCTTGAGCGCGCGCTCGGTTTTGCCGACCGAGGCGACTTGCGGGTGGCAGTAGGTGCAGCCGGGGAAATTGGTGACCTTGCGGGGTTTGTGGCCTGCGACATAGAGGCCTTCGACCGCTTGCACGGCTTCGAACGAAGCGGTGTGGGCGAGCCATGGCGGACCGGTGATGTCGCCCGCGGCATAGACGCCGGGGATCGAAGTTTCATAGCGGTCGCCGACATTGATGAAGCCGCGCTCGGAGAGGGCCGGTTGCGTGCCGCCGGGCAGCACCGGCTGGATGCCGATGGCGACGAGGCAGACATCGGCCTTGATCGTGCCTTTTTCCTTCGGCCCATCGACCGTGAGTTCGACATGCGTGCCGAGATCTTTTTGCGCGGTGATCTTGGTGTTGGTGAGGCAGCGGATGCCTTGTTTGGTGAGCGACTTTTCGAGCGCGTCGCCGACTTCATCGTCCTCGACCGGCAGGATGCGCGGTGCCATTTCGACGAGCGTGACCTTGGTGCCGAAGGCGTTGTAGATGTAAGCAAACTCGACGCCGATCGCGCCAGCGCCGATGATGATCATTTCCTTCGGCTGCTCGGCGAGGGTCATCGCTTCCTTGGATCCGATCACCGACTTGCCATTGAAGGGCAGCGTTGGAAGTTCGCGCGATTTGCAACCGGTGGCGATCAGAATGTCCTTGGTTTCAAGGGTTTTGACCGATCCGTCGGCGGCCTTCACGCTGACCTTGCCGGTGC
>JBEINR010000115.1:0-3195 GCA_040377995.1 Akkermansiaceae bacterium
CTCAAGAACCGCGTGATAGCGGACGAGTTTTATGATGTCGCCGAACAAATCCAAGACTATGAAGGTCCACCATGGTGGCAGGATTTCGATGAAATGGATCCACACAAAGCGAAAGGCGATTAGAGCAATAGCGACTCAGTCGGCGGAATGAAGTTCGTTCAAAAGCTCCGCGAGCGAGCGGAAAATTCGATCGGCGTTTGAGAAGTCGAGACAATCGGTGACGCGGTTCGGGATGACCCAAGTCGGCATGCCGGCGGCCTTAGCGGCTTTGAGGCCGTTCATGGAATCTTCGATCACGAGGCAGTGCTTGGGTGCCGTGTTGAGTTGCTTGGCGGCCTCGAGAAAAAGATCGGGTGCGGGCTTGATGCGTGGCGCATCGCCACGGCAGACAACTGCGTGAAAATTTTTTGCGAGGTCGAGTCGGTCGAGCCAACCATGCACCCAACGCGGTGATGAGCTCGAGGCCACGGCGGTCGGGATTTCGGTCTGTTGCAAAAATTCGAGCAATTCGATCGCGCCATGCATCGGGCCTTCGTGTGTGAGCTCGGCTTCAATTTCATGTTGCCGGCGCGTGTCGAGGTCGTGCCAATCGAAGGCTTGTCCGGTGAGTTCTTCGAGGTGGGTCTTGGGCGACCATGTGGCGAAGTCGGAGCCGATGCAGCGCGTGTAGACATCGAGCGGCAAGTGCTGACCGTGGGCTTCGAAGGTGCGTTTCCACGCCTGGTAGATCGCCCATTCGGTATCGACCAGAATGCCATCGAAGTCGAAGATGACCGATTGGAATTTCACCGACAAATGGGTTGGCGGATCACATCCGGAAATCATCGCCGAGGTAATGCTTGCGGGCGATCGGATCGTTGACGAGTTCATCGGACGCGCCTTCGAGGATCACGCGTCCGTCGTGGATGAGAAACGCTCGGTCGGTGATCGAGAGCGTCTCGCGCACCGAGTGGTCGGTGATGAGAATGGCGAGCCCGTCGCGATCGCGGAGTTCGCGCACGATGCGTTGGATGTCCTCGACGGCGATTGGGTCGATGCCGGCGAAGGGTTCGTCGAGCATGAGCAGGCGCGGGTCGGAGCAAAGCGAGCGGGCGATGGCGAGGCGGCGTTTTTCACCACCGGAGAGTGTGATGGCGAGCGACTTTGCGACGCGCGAAATGCCGAAGCGTTCGAGCAGGTCGTGTGCGCGTTCGAGGCGCTGTGAACGGCTGAGGTTCGGTCGCGTTTCAAGAATCGCGAGCAGGTTGTCGAGCACCGAGAGTTTGCGAAAAACCGATTCTTCCTGCGGCAAATAACCGAGGCCGAGTCGTGCGCGGCGGTGCATCGGCAGGTCGGAAATGTCGTGGCCTTGAAAGCTCACCGATCCATCGTCGGCAGGGACCAAGCCGGCGATCATGTAGAACGAGGTGGTTTTACCCGCGCCGTTGGGCCCGAGCAGCCCGACGATTTCACGGTCCCTCACGGTGATCGTGACGCCGTCGACGACCGCGCGGCCGTTGTAAGTTTTGCGCAAGCCTTTGGCGGCGAGCACAGCGTTGCTGGCATTCTGGCAGGTGGATCCCGGATCGTGCATGGATTGAAACCGCTGGCTTAAGGTTTGTTTTTGTCTTCGACCTTGCCGCGCATGTCCCAGCGGCCTTCGGTCACAAAGCTGCCGTCCTTTTCGATGCGCAGGCTGAGCTTGGGTTCCTTCGCGCGCATGAAGTTGGTGCCTTGCTTGACCCATGGATACCCGCCTTGCAAGTGGATGCGGCCGGTCTTGGGATGATAGGTGAAAATCGCGCCGCTCGCTTCGACCGGCAGTTTGCCCGGCTCGGTTTGTTTTTGCAGGACTCTCACCGCGCCGGTGGCGACGATGCGTTCGACATCCCCAAAGCGCGCGCCGACGCCTTTGCCATCGGCAGATTTTTGCGAAGCGTTCTTTTCGGTTTTTTCATCGGGTTTTTTGCTGAGGAAAACTTTGAGTTCGTTGGCGCCCGAGAGATCGAAGCGCGGGTCTTTCACGACCACATTGCGGAGGTAGACGAAGACCCCATCATCGGCATCGAAGTACATGCCGCCGTCGCAGGTCACGAGCGTGTCGTTTGGATCGGTAGGGGCTTCGAGCGGCTGTGCCTCGGGCGTGGTTGGCGCCATGTCGGCCTTCGCTTGGATTTCCTGCTTTTCGAGAAACGCCTTGGCGCTGGCAGTGGCGGCCGCCGATGCTTCGAGGTCGGCCTTCAAATCGTTGCGGGTTTCGCTTGCCGCCTTTGTTTGTGCCGGGGCCTTGCTCACAGCATCGGCATGCACGGCCGTGCGCTCGGCGGGTGCGATGGGTTGTGGTGCGGCATTGAGCGCCGGTTGGGCCAACGCTGCGCCGACCATCGCGGTCGCGCGCAGAGTGGAGGTGCGGGATTTCATGGTCGTTTGTTTCTTGGAAAAAATGCGCGTGTCAACCGGGCCGCCGAGAAATCCCTCGCCGTGCTCAAAAGCATACCAGAGGCCATCGCCTTTGGCGATGATTTGATCCGAGCTCAGCGTGACAATTTCCGTGGCCTTGAGCGATCCTTTGGCCGAATTGAAAACCGCCTGCTTCGGGTCGATGCGGCCATTCATGGTTTCATCGGAATCAAAAAATTCGATGCACACGGTGTCGCCGTGAATCGTTTCGCGGTCGACCAAGGTCATCGCCTCCGCGTGCAGCAGGCTCGAGAGTTTTTGGTTCTCATCGTAGCGCGGTAAAAGCACGCCGTGCATCTGACTGCCATCCGGCAAGAGCGAGGTCGTCGGCAATTTGCCATTGCCCGACGGCAACGCGGTCACCGCCAGCGCGAGGCGGGTGGGCAGCAATAGCAAAAGTGGGATGAGCGCGCGCAAGGGCTTGGATGATGGAGTGCGGGGCGGGTCAGTGAGACGCGTGGTGGATGGCGATGAGCTTTACCAAGAGGTCTTCGATAAACTCGAGCGGGATCTGGTTGGGCCCGTCGGAAACGGCGTTGGCGGGATCCGAGTGCACTTCCATGAAAAGTCCGTCGATGCCGGTGGCCACGGCCGCGCGCGCTAGCACCGGCGCAAGCTCACCATCGCCGCCGGTTGTGCCGCCAAGCCCGCCGGGCCGCTGCACCGAGTGCGTGGCATCGAAGATCACGGGCAGGCCTTCCTTGCGCATCCAATAAAGCGAGCGCATGTCGGCCACGAGGTTGTTGTAACCAAAAG
>JBEINR010000039.1:0-7028 GCA_040377995.1 Akkermansiaceae bacterium
ACCACGGCTAACCCCGACGGCAAGGAGAATCTCTACAATTTGTCTGGGAAATTGTAGAGAGAGTGGGCTTTGGGCGGCAGCTTTGGCTATGGGCGGTGGGGTTTTCGGCGCTGTCCGGTTTTGCTCCGGCCCCGACATTTGCATTTTGCGTTGTTGCATTTTGCGTGGCGCTCCGCCCTTGCGCGGTGGGCGGTCTGCGGTTAAAGCCAGCGCCGTCATGGCTGCTATCAATTCCAACTTCCTCAAACTCAAGGCTGGTTACCTTTTCCCCGAGATCGCCCGCCGCGTGAAAGCTTACAGCGAGGCCCATCCGAATCTTGCCGCCCGCATCATCCGTTGCGGCATTGGCGATGTCACCGAGCCCTTGCCCCCGGCAGTGGTCAAGGCGATGCACGAGGGGGTGGATGAAATGGCGAGCCGTGAATCCTTCAAGGGCTACGGCCCTGAGCAAGGCTACGAGTTTCTGCGCCAGGCGATCGTCGACAACCAGTTCGCGAATCTCGGCATCTCTGCCGATGAAGTTTTCATTTCCGACGGCTCAAAATGCGATACGGGCAACATTCTCGACATCTTCGGCCACGGTAACACCATCGCCATCACCGATCCGGTTTACCCGGTCTATGTCGACACCAATGTCATGGCTGGGAACACCGGCGATGCGGATGAAAAAGGCGCCTACGCCGGATTGCTTTATCTCGAGTGCAATGCGGCCAACGGCTTTGTCGCCGATGTGCCTGCTCAAAAAGCCGACATCATCTATCTCTGCTTTCCGAACAACCCCACCGGTGCCGTCGCGACCCGCGAACAACTCGAGGCCTGGGTGAAGTACGCCAAGCAAAATGATGCGATCATTCTCTTCGATGCCGCCTACGAGGCTTTCATCCAAGATCCCGCGGTCCCGCGTTCGATCTTTGAAATCGATGGTGCACGCGACTGCGCGATCGAGTTTCGTTCGTTCTCAAAAAATGGTGGCTTCACCGGCGTGCGCTGCGCGTACGTGGTCATTCCGAAAAGCGTTACCGGCAAGGCCTCCGATGGCAGCCGCGTGCCGCTTCACCAACTCTGGAGCCGCCGCCACAGCACGAAGTTCAATGGCGCCAGCTATCCGGTGCAAAAGGCAGCCGCCGCCGTCTTTTCCGAAGATGGCAAAAAGCAGGTCGCCGCGCTCATCGAGCACTACATGGGCAACGCCAAGCTCCTCCGCGAAGCCGCCAGCGCCGCGGGCTTGCCGGTCTTCGGCGGTGTGAATGCTCCCTATGTCTGGGTCGGCTGTCCGAAGGGTCTCAGCTCATGGGACATGTTCGACAAAATGCTCAACGAAGCCCAAGTCGTCATCACCCCAGGCTCCGGCTTCGGCTCTGCCGGTGAAGGTTACTTCCGCATCTCCGCATTCAATTCGCGCGCGAATGTTGAAGAAGTCTGCCGTCGTCTCAAATCGCTGGTCGCGTAAATTGGGAAGAAATTCCAAAATTCAAGAGTTCAGTTTTCAGCTGAACTTGAAGTCTTGAGTCTCCTCGCAATTTCAATACTCGCGTTCGAGCATATGAGAGGCGATTTCTTCGAGCCGCGAGGCTTTTTTGCCAAGTGGCTTGAGAGCCTCCATGGCGGCCTTGGTGAGCTTGGCCGCTTCCTTCCGCGAAGCATTGAGACCAATGACTGAAGGGTAGGTGGTTTTTTCGACAGCCTGATCCTTGCCGGCGGTTTTGCCGAGGACTTCGGTGCTTTGTGTGACATCGAGGATGTCGTCGATCACTTGAAACGCGAGACCGAGGTGGTAGCCAAAGCTGGTGAGCGCCGCGAGTTGGGCGGGGCTTGCGTTGGCGGTCATGGCGCCAAGGCGCAGCGAGGTCGTCAGCAAAGCGGCCGTCTTCGCTTCGTGGATGCGGACGAGTTCGCGCTTGCCAAGTTTTTTGGATTCGCCTTCGAGGTCCATCACCTGGCCGCCGATCAGTTGCTTGCTGCCACCACAGCGTGCGAGCTCGGCGACATATTCGCGTGCGCCGTAGCGTTTCGTCGCGGGCGTTTTGGTCAGCACGATGAAGGCTTCGGTGAGCAAAGCATCGCCGCAAAGCACAGCCATGCCTTCGCCATAGACCTTGTGACAGGTTGGGCGACCACGGCGCAGGTCGTCATCATCCATCGCTGGCAGGTCATCGTGGACGAGCGAGTAGGTATGCATCAACTCGACCGCGCAGGCGGGAGCGAGGGCTTTGGAAATTTTTCCACCGCAGGCCTCGGCGGCGGCGAGGCAAAGCACTGGTCGAAGGCGTTTGCCGCCGGCAAATACCGCGTAGCGCATCGCTTCGTGAATCGTTGCCGGGCGTTCCTTCGCCTTCGGCAGGAATTGATCCATCGCCGCATCAACTTTTGCCGCACGGGCCGCGAGGTAGGATTTGAGCTTCATGATCGAAGATGGTGGATCGTGGATGGTGGTGATGATCTTCGATCGCCCGTGCGCGCCGCGATTTTTCTTCAGAGGATTTCTGCGATTTGCACGGCGTTGAGTGCGGCACCTTTGCGGACTTGGTCGCCGACGACCCAGAGGTCGAGGGCATTGTCGCAAACGATGTTTTTGCGGATGCGGCCGACGAGACAATCGTCCTTGCCGGTCGTGTCGAGCGGTACGGGGAAGAGCTTGTTGGCCGGGTCGTCGATCACCTTGATGCCGGGCTTGCCGGCGAAGGCTGCGCGTGCGGCTTGCACATCGACCGGGCGCTTGAAGCTTGCAGTGATCGAAACCGAGTGCGAGCGGTAGACTGGCACCCGCACACAGGTGCAGGAAACTTTGAGCTCGGGCAGATCCATGATTTTTCGGCCTTCGTGCAGCATCTTGAGTTCTTCCTTTGTGTACCCGCTGTCGGTGAACACATCGACCTGCGGAATCACATTGAAGGCGATCTGGCGTGGATAAACTTTCGGAGTAAATGGCTGGCCGCTGGCGATCGCTTTGACTTGTTCCTCAAGCTCGGCAATCCCTTGAGCGCCCGAGCCTGACACTGCTTGGTAGCTCGATGCGATGATCGATTCGAGCCCAAAAGCTTCATGCAGCGGCGCGAGCGCCATCAGCGAAATGATCGTCGTGCAGTTCGGATTGGCGATGATGTTGCGCGGGCGGTTTTTAGCAGCGGCGGGGTTGATTTCCGGAACGACTAGCGGAACATCCGGGTCCATGCGGAAGGCCGACGAGTTGTCGATCACCACCGCGCCCGCCGCTGCGGCCGAGGGACCAAATTCTTTGGAGATTCCGCCGCCCGCACTGAAGAGCGCGATGTCGACATCGTTGAATGATTCGTGGGTGAGTTCCTCCACGACGATTTCCTTGCCGCGGAAGTTCATGCGTTTGCCCGCCGAGCGTGCCGACGCGAGAAGTTTGAGTCCGCCCAGCGGGAAATTCCGCTGTTCGAGACACAGGAGCATTTCAACGCCGACGGCACCCGTCGCGCCCACGATTGCCACATGAGGAGGATTCATTGCTTTGGCCGGCGGATTGAGCCGGGCCGCGGAGCATAACAAGTCCGCCCCTCATGGCAAACGATTCGTGAGGCCTTGTGGCCGGATCACTTCTTGGCCGGCGCTTCCTTTTCGGTGGCCTCGGCCTTGCCGGGCTTCACCTCGATCGACGAAGCCGTCATCGTGTAGTAAACCGTGACCTTGTCGCCGACCTTCGGGGTGCCATTGGTTTTGGTCTGCGCGGTGCGGGCGATTTCCCACTTTTCCTTGTCCTTTTGGACGACGATTTTCGTGTCGGTCACTTCCACCACCGGGCCGGTGGCCTGATAGGTATTGCCGGCGAAAGCAGCGGATCCGATGGCGAACGAGGCGAGTGCGATGATGGTTTGTTTCATGATGGTATTGCTTTGTTGAGCAATAGCTAAATTAGCAGATTCCGGTGAGCGCGAAAGAAAATTCGACGGTTCAGTACTGCTGGATAAGGAGCGAGTAGTTGTCCGCATTGAGCACGCGTTTGGCGATATCGACCGGCATGTTTTTTTCGTTGATCACATAGTTGAGCCTTGGGACCTGTTCGCCTCGGCTGTTGCGATAATACGATTGTTCGATATAGCCGAAGTCACTCGTGGCTGCCGCATTGTGGCTGAGTTCGTGGGCAATCAAGCCTTTGGTCAGAAATCCGCCATTGATTTGCGAGCGGTTGAGGTGGATGACGGGGTCGTTGCCGCGGTTTGTGTATGCCGCTATGGAGAAATGGCCCGAGAAATTTGTCGGGGTTCCTGAGAAAAGTTGGATGATATACTTTCGCTTGCTGATTCTTTCATCCATCATGCGGATGTGCTCAAGCACCGCCAGGCGACACGCGTCGTTGTTGGCGCCAAAGATTGTCATCAGGTTTTGACGCGCCTCCGCATCATTTGCCTCAAGACTCTGTCTTGTATGAGCCAGTGAGTTGAGCAAATCGTGCCAGACTTTAAGGGTTGTTTCCTCCTCCTGTTTGTTGGCGTCGAGGATCACCGGATAGATGCCTGTTGTTGCGTATGGCGGGTGGTTGCTATTCGGATTGCGGCAAGCGTTTGAAACAAAGGCCAGTGATGCCATTGACATGCGAAAAAACGAGAGGAGCCGGATCATGTCGAAACATGTTCCTGCCATTGGCCCGCCGAACCACAGATTGATGAAGGGTATTGCGGTTTATTCCCGTAATTGCAGGGATGGGAAAGATGTGCAGGTGTGCATCAACTCGCATGGAGCCACGTAAGTCCGTATGCGGCAGCTTACGCGTGGTACTCTTGGATGCTTTGCACCGTGAGTTCCTTTTCCTTGAGCGAGCGGATCGCCTTCACCGAGGCTTCTGCGGCGGCGAGATTGGTCGCGTGGGAAATTTTCTGCGCGATGGCGGTGGCGCGGATTTGGACTTCGTCGGCGCGGGCCTCGTGGCCGCTTGGCGTGTTGATGACGAAGTGGATCTCGCGGTTTTTCATCATGTCGATGACATTTGGGCGCGCTTGTTCGGCGAGCTTGAAGAGGCGGTTGGATGGGATGCCTTCGGCGCTGAGGCGGGTGTGCGTGCCGCCGGTCGAGTAGATGGAGAAACCGAGTGCGGCGAGGTCGCGCGCGACAGCGACCGCGCGGTCCTTGTCGCGATCGGAGACCGAGAGGAAGACATTGCCGGAGGTCGGCAGCGGGTTGAAGGCGGAGATCTGCGACTTTGCATAGGCCATGCCCCAATCGCGGTCGATGCCCATCACCTCGCCGGTTGATTTCATTTCAGGGCCAAGCACGATGTCGATGCCGGGGAAGCGGTTCCACGGGAAGACCGCTTCTTTTACCGAGAAATGCGGCGGGATGATCGTTTCGGTGAAACCGAGGTCCTTGAGCTTGTGGCCGAGCATCACCTTGGCGGCGAGTTTCGCGAGCGACACGCCGGTTGATTTCGAAACGAATGGCACGGTGCGCGAGGCGCGTGGGTTCACCTCGATGACGTAGAGTTGTTCATCCTTCACGGCGAATTGGATGTTCATCAGGCCGATGACCTTCAGCTCGCGCGCGAGGTCCTTCGCGGCGCGGACGATTTCCGCCTGGATCGAATCGCTCAGCGAAAACGAGGGGATCACGCAGGCCGAGTCGCCCGAGTGGATGCCGGCCTGCTCGATGTGTTCCATGATCGCGCCGACGACCGAGTTCTCGCCGTCGCTGATGCAATCGACATCGACTTCGGTCGCGTTGTCCAGGAAGCGGTCGACGAGCACCGGGCGCTCGGGTGAAGCGGTGACCGCTTCGCGCATGTAGCGGGAGAGTTCGTCGTCCGAATAAACGATCATCATCGCGCGGCCGCCGAGCACGAAGGAGGGGCGGACGAGCACCGGATAGCCGATGCGGTTGGCAATGGTGAGGGCCTCGTCCTCGTTGGTGGCGGTGCCGGCATCGGCTTGCTTGAGCTTGAGCTTGTCGAGCAGGGCGGAGAAAAACTTGCGGTCTTCGGCGAGCTCGATCGACTTCGGAGAAGTGCCGATGATTGGCACGCCGTGGCGTTCAAGGTCGGCGGCGAGGTTGAGCGGCGTTTGGCCGCCAAACTGCACGATCACGCCGAAGGGTTTTTCCTGGTCGCAAATGTTGAGCGCGTCTTCGAGCGTGAGCGGTTCGAAGAAGAGTTTGTCGGAAGTATCGTAGTCGGTGGAAACCGTCTCGGGGTTCGAGTTGACCATGATCGCCTCGTAGCCGAGCTCCTTCACGGCGAAGGCGGCATGGACACAGCAGTAGTCGAACTCGATGCCTTGGCCGATGCGGTTGGGTCCGCCACCGAGGATGATGATCTTTTTCTTCTCGGTTTCGCGCGCTTCGTTTTCGTCGCCGTAGGTCGAGTAGAAATACGGTGTGTAAGCTTCGAATTCAGCCGCGCAGGTATCGACGAGGCGGTAGGTTGGAATGATGCCGACCTTTTTGCGTTCGTCGCGCACGGCGTCTTCGTGGATGCCGCGCGACTTCGCGATCTGGCGGTCGGAGAAACCGAGTTTTTTCGCGCGGCGGAGGTCGGTCGCGGCGAGCGCTTTGCCTTCATCGGCGATTTCCTTGAGGTGCTGAAGGAACCACGGATCGATGGCAGTGGCGGCATGGACTTCTTCGATTGACCAACCGTTCACGAAAGCGGTTTGCAGCCAGAAGATACGCTCGGCATTCGGGATTTGCAGCTTGCGGGTGATTTCCTCCTTCGTCGCGTTTTGCGGCTCTTTGCTATCGAAGCCGAAGCCCCAGCGACCGGTTTCCAGCGAGCGCAGGCACTTTTGCATGCTTTCCTTGAAGGTGCGACCAATGGCCATCGCTTCGCCAACCGACTTCATCGAAGTCGTGAGCACCGGGTTGGCGGTGGGAAATTTTTCGAAAGTGAAACGCGGGATCTTGGTGACCACATAATCGATGGTCGGCTCGAATGATGCGGGCGTTTCGCGCGTGATGTCGTTGGGCAGTTCGTCGAGCGTGTAACCGACGGCAAGCTTCGCGGCGATTTTTGCGATCGGGAATCCGGTCGCTTTCGAGGCGAGCGCCGACGAGCGGGAAACGCGCGGGTTCATCTCGAT
>JBEINR010000026.1:0-7778 GCA_040377995.1 Akkermansiaceae bacterium
AAATTTTCCTCGCTGTCGTCGGCGCGCGATTGCGCCACCTGACCGCAGACCGGGCAATGCTTGGCATCGCGCAGTTGGCGGATCTGGCCGGTCCAGCGGCAGTCGGGACATTCGACGCGCTGGCTGATGCGCTCGAGAAGCACATCGAAGGGCACCTCGAGAGAGAGCGCGCAATCAATCACAAGGCCGCGTTGTGAAAGCCATTCTTCAAGAAACAAGGCCTGCGGCAAACTGCGCGGAAAGCCATCAAGCACCCATCCGCCTGATTGCTTGGCAAGCCAATCGGCGAGGATGCGGCACATCAGGTCATCGGGCAGGTAGTGACCGCGGGCAAGAATTGGCGCCGCAATTTTTCCGAGCTCGGTTTGATTTTCGACCTGCTCTCGCAGCACCGCGCCGGTGCTGAGGTAGCCAAGACCAAGGCTCTCGGCGAGGCGCTTGCCTTGGGTCCCCTTGCCGGATGCCGGCGGGCCAAGCAGCACGATGCGCAGAGGTCTGGCCGCGGGATCGGTCAATGGAGCTTGTTGTAAATGTAAGCAGTGATGCCGAAGACGATCAGCACCGCGATCACCGTCCAAAGGTACACTAGGGCCGTGCGGGATGCCGCGTTGCCACCAGGCCCAAGGCGGTCATAGCGACCCTTGAGTTTTCCTTTGCGAAGGAAACCGTCATAGTGCTTCTGCAGCAACTGGGTTTCGACTTGGCGCATCACATCGAGCACGACGCCAACCATGATGAGCAGCGAGGTGCCACCGAAGAAATGCAGCACAAGTGATCCGGGTGGAAGTCCGACCACTTTGCCCGTGAGCACTGGCAGCACGAAGAGCGCGGTGAGGAAGATCGCACCGGCAAAGGTGAGACGGGTCATCGTGAAATCGAGGAAATCGGCGGTCGGTTTGCCAGGACGCACACCGGGGATGTAGCCACCATTGCGCTTGAGGTCTTCGGAGATCTGCGAAGGCTGGAACATCATCGCGACCCAGAAGTACGAGAAGAGGAAAATTCCAAGTCCGCCGAGGACATAGTACCAGACACCACCACCGACGAGTTCGCCGTAGAGCTTGGTCGCCCATGGCTGACCCGCAAAGAACCACTGCAGCATCATCGGCGGCAGGGAAAGCACCGCTGATGCGAAGATGATCGGCATCACGCCGGCGTAGTTGACCTTGAGCGGAAGGTACTGGGTCTGACCGCCGAATTGTTTGCGGCCGACCACGCGCTTGGCATATTGCACTGCGACGCGGCGCTGGGCTTGGGTGATGGCGATCGTGGCTGCGATGACCACAAGTAGGAGCACAATCATCACGACCATCATGATCGCGTTGTATTTGCTCACGCCTTCCCCGGTGATGAAGTATTTCCATGCTTGGATCAGCGCGCCCGGCAGTGAGGATATCACGTTGACTGTGATGATGATCGAGGTGCCGTTGCCAATGCCCTTGTCGGTGATCTGATCGCCGATCCACATCAGCAGAACTGTGCCTGCCACGATCGTGACGACCGTGAGGAACATCCATGTGTAGGAGGGATCGGGCACGAGGTTTCCAAATTTCTCGATGCCAGCCATGTAGGGAATTTTGCCCGGGCTGGTGAGCGACTTCGCGACGAAGAAGCCCTGCACGAGAGCGATACCGATCGTGATGTAGCGGGTGTATTGGGTGATTTTTTGGCGTCCGCCATCTTCACGCGCGAGGCGCGAGAGTTTAGGCACGACCGCGGTGAGCAGCTGCACCATGATCGATGCCGAGATGTAGGGCATGATGCCGAGTGCGAAGATGCCCGCTTGCTGGAGGCCACCGCCGGAAAAGACCGTGAGCAGCGCGGTGATGCCACCGGTGGGGCTCTTGGGGTCCTGCAACTGCAGGTGGTCGAGCCATGCCTTGATGACTGTGGCATCGACGCCGGGAAGCGTGATGTGCACGCCGAGTCGGATGATGACGATCAGTGCAAGGGTGAAGAGAATGCGGTCCCGGAGTTCCGGGATTTTCCAGGTGTTGGCGAAGGCGGAAATCATGGGGATCTCAGGGGAGTTCGTGCTTGGGTGATGACGCAAGACGAGGAAGCGTGATGGCGCTTCCCCGTCGGAGTTCAGAAAATGTCCGGCAAGGAATCGATCGATCAGGCCTTGATGCTGCCACCGGCTTTTTCGATTTTGCCACGGGCAGAGGCGCTGACGCTGTCGACATCGATGGTGTATGCCTTTTCGACCTCACCATCGGCAAGCAGTTTCACACGGTCGCAGCGACCGTTGAGAAGACCCGCATTGCGCAGCGACTCCTCATTGATGAGGGCACCTGCTTCGAAGCGGGCATCGAGATCGCCAACATTGACCACGCCGGTTTTGTCGCGGAAATCGAAGTTGTTGAATCCGCGCTTGGGAAGACGGCGGTGAAGTGGCATCTGGCCGCCTTCGAAACCAACGCGGGTGCCGCTGCCGGAGCGGGCCTTTTGACCTTTGTTGCCTTTGCAGGCGGTCTTGCCGTGGCCGGAGCTCTCGCCGCAGCCGAGGCGCTTGACGCGATGCTTGGCTCCAGGGTTGGGGCTGTAAGAGTGGAGGTTCATATCTTGTTCTTATGTTAGATTGGCTGGATCAGGCGGATCTGTGAAATCAGATGGCCTTTTCCTTTTTCTTTTTGCCGCGGCCCGAGAGGATCTGGTCGCGGGTGCGGAGTTGGGAGAGCGCCTTGAGGGTGGCCTTGACCACGTTGGCGTGGTTGGACGAGCCCATCGATTTGGCGAGCACATCGCGGATACCGACCGCTTCGCAGACGGCGCGAACGCCACCGCCGGCGATGATGCCGGTACCCGGAGAGGCGGGCTTGAGAAGTACCTTGCCGCCGCCGAACTCGGCGTAGATTTCATGCGGGATGGTACCATCGACGATGCTCATTGGCTTGAGCACCTTGCGGGCGCTTTCGCTGGCTTTCTTGATCGCATCGGCGACTTCGTTGGCCTTGCCGAAGCCGATGCCGACCTTGCCGATCTTGTCGCCGGAGACGACAAGGGCGGAGAAGCTGAAGCGACGGCCACCTTTGACGACTTTGGCACAACGGTTGATGAACACGACCTTTTCGGAAAGCTCGTTGCCTTCGGAGTCGGTCGGTGCTTGGCGCTCTTCACGCCTTGGGCCGCTGCGACCGCGACCTTGACCGCCGCCTTGACCGCGGCCTCCTTGGTAGGCCTGTTGCGGGGCAGGAGCTACCGCGGTGGGAGCCTCCGGGGTGACAGCAGGCGTTTCGTTTTCTGGAATCGTTACCATGATGGGATGATGGGCAGGTCGTTGGATTAGAATTGGAGGCCACCTTCGCGGGCTGCGTCGGCGAGGGCTTTGACTTTACCGTGGTAGAGGTGACCACCGCGGTCGAAGACCACATTGCTGATGTTTGAACCCTTGGCGCGCTCGGCGATGAGTTTGCCAACTTTCTGGGCGCTTTCGACATTCGACGAAGCCTTCTCGATCGACTTGTCGAGGGTCGAGGCCGCGACGAGGGTGCGACCGACGGTGTCGTCGATGACCTGGGCGTAGATGTGCTGGTTTGAATAGTGGATGGCCAGGCGTGGGCGCTCCGTAGTTCCACTGACCTTGCGGCGGATGCGTTTGTGGATGCGCTGGCGGATCGACTTGCGTTTGATGATGCTCATGTTGCCGTGATGGTAATGGATTATTTGCCGACGCTCTTGCCTTCCTTGCGGCGGACTTTCTCATCGGCATAGCGCACGCCCTTGCCCTTGTAGGGTTCCGGCGGATAGTAGCCGCGGACCTCGGCGGCAAACTGTCCGACGAGTTGTTTGTCGATGCCCTCGACCTTGATCTTGGTGTTTTCGTTCACCGTGACCGTGAGGCCGCTGGGGATGGGATGAAGAAGCGGGTGGGAACGACCGAGGGAAAGGTCGAGGTCCTTGCCTTTGACGGCGGCGCGGAGACCGACGCCTTGGATTTCGAGGTCCTTCACAAAGCCCTTCGAAACGCCGATGATCATGTTGTTGATCAGGCTGCGTGCGGTGCCGTGGAGAGCCTTGAGTTGGCGGGTCTCGGTGTTGCGTGAAACCGTGACGGCGCCTTCCTCGGCCTTGAGTGAGATGCCTTCAGGCAAGCTGAAGTCGAGTTTGCCTTTGGGGCCTTCGACAACGACATTGCGACCGTCGAGTTTGACGGCGACTTTTTCGGGCAGTGAGATTGGTTTGAGTCCGACTCGTGACATGGTGATGTTTTCCTTTCGCGAGTGAGTGGTTTACCAGACGTTGGCGAGGAGTTCGCCGCCGAGTTTCTGACGCTTGGCATTGCCGCCGGACATCACGCCTTTCGAGGTCGAAAGGATGGAGATGCCGAGGCCCGACATGACGCGTGGCACTTCGTTGGCGCCGACATAGTGGCGGCGGCCGGGAGTGGAAACGCGCTTGAGATCGGTGAGGACCGGGCGGCCATCGACGAACTTCGGCTTGAGCTTGAGTTCGGTGCGCTTGCCGGTGACGACCTCATAGTTCCAGAGGTAGCCTTCTTCGGTGAGGATGCGGGCGATGTCCGCCTTGATTTTCGAATAGGGTGCGGTGAATTCCTCGTTGCCGGCGCGGCAAGCGTTTTTGAAACGCGTGAGGAAGTCTGCGATGGGATCGGTGAGAACAGCCATGGTGGGGATTCCTTGTTAGGTGCTTTAAGTGGTTTCCTTGGTTCAGACCGCGGCGGCCTCGGTGGATTCGGACGACTTCTTCGCGTCGCGGAAGGGCAGGCCGAGCTCAGTGAGCAGGGAACGTCCTTCGGCGTCGGTTTGGGCCGAGGTGACGAAGATCAGGTCAAAGCCGATTTGGCGTTTGATCTGGTCGATTTCGATTTCAGGGAAGATCGATTGGTCTTGAATGCCGCAGGCGTAGTTGCCGCGACCGTCGAACGATTTCGAGGAAATCCCGCGGAAGTCGCGGATGTTCGGCGAGGTGATGTTGATGAAGCGATGAAGAAATTCCCACATGCGGGTGCCGCGAAGCGTGACGCGTGCGCCGAGGACTTCACCTTCGCGCAGCTTGAAGTTGGCGACGGCCTTCTTCGAGTAGGTGAGCGATGGGCGCTGACCGGTGATTTTTTGGATTTCGTTGACGGCGTCGTCGACGGCGACCTTGCGGTCGGGGGCTTTGCCCATGCAGGAGGTCACGACGATTTTCTCGAGGCGCGGAACCTGATGGGGATTGGAGTAGCCATGCTTCTTGGTGAGAGCTGGCACTACCTTGTCCTTGTAGTGTTGCAGTAGCGGTGTTGTTTTCATTGTTTTTTGCGGGTCAGCGCGGTTTTGGTTTGGCGCTTAAGCGCGGGCGGAAGCAATGCCTCAGCCCACTTTCTTGACGTTGGAGATGTGGACGGGACCGTCGATGGTGTTGATGCCACCGTTGGGGTTGGCTTCGGTCGGTTTGGCGGCCTTCTTGAGCGGGCGTGCGCCTTCGACGACGACCTGGCCCTTGGCGGCGTTGACGAGCAGCACAGTGCCGCGCTTGCCCTTGTGGTTGCCGGTGATGATTTCGACTTGGTCGCCTTTTTTGACGTGAGTCTTGATTTGGCTCATGGGAGTGGGATCGGTTCGAAGTTGGTATTGCGGATCAGAGCACCTCAGGAGCGAGGGAGACGATTTTCATGAAGGCCTTTTCGCGGAGTTCGCGAGCGACGGGGCCGAAGATGCGGGTGCCGCGCGGGTTGTTGTCCTTGTCGATGATGACGATCGCGTTCGAGTCGAAGCGCAGGATCGAGCCATCGGGGCGACGAATCGGGAAGGCGGTGCGGACCACGACGGCCTTGACCACGCTGCCCTTCTTGACCGAGGCGGTGGGGATGGAATCGCGGATGTGGGCGGTGATGACATCGCCGACACAGGCGGTGCGGCTGCGCTTGCCGAGCACGCCGATCATTTTTGCGCTGCGGGCACCGGTGTTATCGGCGACGGCGAGCATGGTTTCCATCTGAATCATGGCAGTAAGGTCGAGTGGGGTGTGAAAATTGAGGGGTGGGATCGGCGGATGCCGTTGAAACGATTAGTGGGAGAGCACTTCCTCGAGCGACCAGCGCTTGAGCTTCGAGAGCGGGCGGGTTTCGACGATACGAACGCGGTCGCCGATCTTGGCCTGGCTGTTTTCGTCGTGCACATAATACTTCTTCGAGCGCTTAACGATTTTGTTGAAACGCGGATGCGGAACGCGCGCGACGTGCTCGACGACGAGGGTCTTGTCCATCTTGTCGGAGATGACCACGCCGACGCGGGTTTTGCGGATGTGGACTTTCGAGTCCGTGGAGGTTTCGCTCATGGTGAAATGGGGATAGGCGTTGGTGGCGTGGATCAGGCGGATTTCGCGGCGTTCATCGCGGTGAGGACGCGGGCGGTGTCGCGGCGCACCTGTTGGATGCGGGCGGGGTTTTCAAGTTGGCCGACGGCCTTCTGAAGTCGGAGGTTGAGGGCTTCCTGCTTCAACTCGCGGAGGCGGAGTTGGAGTTCGTCGGCGGTGAGTTCGCGGATGTCTTTGGCTTTGGCCATGGCTCGGTGAGTGGTTGGGTGATGGATCAGGCGTGCGGATTGCGGGCGACCAGGCGGGTGCGAAGGCCGAGTTTGTAAGAGGCGAGGCGCATCGCTTCTTTGGCGGCGGATTCGGGCACACCGCCGACTTCGAAGAGCATGTTGCCCGGGCGCACGACGGCGACCCAACCTTCCACTGCGCCCTTACCTTTACCCATCCGGGTTTCCGGCGGACGCGAGGTGATGGACTTGTGCGGGAAGATGCGGATCCAGACTTTGCCTTTTCTTTTCAGCGAACGGTTGATCGCGATACGGCAGGCTTCGATCTGGCGGTTGCTCATCCATCCGCGGTCGAGGGTTTGAAGTCCGTAGTCACCGAACGCGACGGTGGTTCCGCGCTGGGCGTTGCCGGCGCGGCTTCCGCGGTGGCTTTTGCGGAACTTCGTTCTTTTGGGCATCAAAGGCATGGCAGGGTCCTCCTAGGGAGATTTGTGGTTGGTTAAAATTTTGGGATAGGCTCAGTTTCTGTTGCTGGGGCGGCGATCGCCACCACCTCCGCGCGGGCCGCGAGGCCCACGCTCACCGCGGTCGCCGCGGTCACCTTGAGGTCTGGCGGAAGCATCTTCTTCCTTTTTGTTGACCCAGCATTTCACGCCGATGATGCCATAGACCGTGCGGGCTTCGGCAAAGCCGTAGTCGAGCGGCACGCGCAGCGTTTGAAGCGGCACTTTGCCCTCGCGGTAGCCTTCGGCACGAGCGATGTCGGCACCGCCGAGGCGGCCGGCGCAACGGAGGCGGATGCCTTCGGCACCAAACTCCATGGCGGTTTGCAACGCGCGCTTCATGGCGCGGCGGAAGCTGATACGGCGCTCAAGCTGCACGGCAATTTGCTCGGCGACCAACTGGGCATCGAGTTCCGGCTTACGGATTTCGATGATGTCGATCTTGACCTGGGACCCTTTGCAGAGGTCGGAAATTTCCTTGGTCATCACTTCGATTTCCTTGCCTTGGCGGCCGATGATGAGGCCGGGGCGCGAGGTGTGAAGGGTGACGCGGACGCTATTCCAGGCACGCTCGATGACGACGCGGGCAAGGCCTGCGTTCTGGAGTTTGCGCTTGAGGTAGCCGCGGATTGACAAGTCCTCGTGGAGCTTGTCGGTGTAGTCTTTGCCGCTGGCATACCACTTCGAGCGCCAGTCCTTGTTGACTGCGAGGCGGAATGCGATTGGATTTACTTTTTGGCCCATGTGTACTGAGGGGTGGGATTGTGAGGGATGATTAGGCTTGTGG
>JBEINR010000142.1:0-2640 GCA_040377995.1 Akkermansiaceae bacterium
CCAAGCATGGCGACGATGCTTTGCTTCATCACCACCGATGCCAACCTGCCCGGCGAATGCCTGCGCAAGGCGGTGCTGGAATGCGTCGAGGAAAGCTTCAACCGCATCACCATCGATGGCGACATGTCGACCAACGACACCGTGATGGTCCTCGCCAATGGCGCGTCGGGCATGCCGCCCATCCGCCGCAACGGCAAACGCTGCCGGCAATTTCGCCGCGCGCTGCGTTGGGTGATGCTCGAGCTCGCCAAAGCCGTCGTCCGCGACGGCGAACGCGTCACCAAATTTGTCACGGTCAATGTCGCCGGCGCCCGCACCTACCTCGATGCGAAAAAAGTCGCCGAGGCCGTCTGCAAATCGGCGCTCGTCAAATCCTCATGGAACGGCGGCGATCCGAACTGGGGGCGCATCATTCACGCCGTCGGCTACTCGCGCGCGCGCATCCGCGAAGAGCTCGTCGACATCCACATCGGCGGCAAAGCCGCCTGCCTCGGCGGACTCCAAGCCGCCACACCGATGAATGAACTCCGCGCCATCGTCGCCGAAAACGAATTCGAAATCGACATTCAGCTCAACCAGGGCGAAGCGAGCTACACCATGTACTCCAGCGACCTCTCGCCCGAGTACATCGACTTCAACCGCTCCGAATACGCCTACTGGAAACAAGCGCGCAAGGATGGGCTGGTGTGAGGCCCCCCTCACTCCACCAGCCCCTTCGTCTGGCCTTCGCCTCTTACCCGATATTGGTAGCTGGTGAGTTCGCGCAGGCCCATGGGGCCGCGGGCGTGGAGTTTGTCGGTGGAGATGCCGATTTCGGCGCCGAAGCCAAATTCTCCGCCGTCGGCGAAGCGATTGGAGACATTGTGGAAAACGCAGGCGGAGTCGACCGAGCGCAGGAAGCGTTCGGCGGTGGCTTGGTCTTCGGTGACGATGGTGTCGGTGTGATGCGAGCCGTGGGTGTTGATGTGATCGATTGCTTCATCGATCGAGCTCACGACTTTGATCGAAAGAATGAGGTCGAGGTATTCCGTGTCCCAGTCCTCTTCGGTAGCGGGAATGCAATCGCTGAGGATCGCGCGGGTTTTTTCGCAGCCGCGCAGCTCGACATTTTTCGCGCGCAGTGCGGCGGCGACCATTGGCAAAAATTCGGCGGCCACCGCTTCGTGGACGAGCAGCGTTTCGAGCGCGTTGCAAACGCCGCACTTTTGGGTCTTCGCGTCGACGGTAAGTTTCACTGCCATGTCGAGCTTGGCGGCCTGATCGACAAACAGGTGGCAGATGCCGTCGTAATGTTTGATCACCGGCATGCGCGCGAGCGAGACGACGGTTTCGATGAGACCTTTGCCGCCGCGCGGGATGATCAGGTCGAGCCACTTGTCCATTTGCGCAAGGGCAGCGACGCTTTCGCGATCGGTGAAGGGGATGAGTTGGATCGCGTGCTCGGGCGCGCCTGCCGAGGCAAGGGCGGCAGCGATCGCGCGGTTCGAATGAATCGCCTCGCTGCCACCGCGAAGGATCGTGGCGTTGCCTGTCTTGAAACAAGCGCGGCCGCGTCGGCGGTGACATTTGGGCGGCTTTCGTAAATGATGCCGATGGTGCCGATCGGCACGCGCACTTGCTCGATGCGAATGCCGTTCGGGCGCTCCCAGGCATCCATCACTTGTCCGACCGGATCCGGTAGCGTGGCGACTTGATCGATGCCGGCAGCCATCGCTTCGATGCGCGCCTCATCGAGCCGCAAGCGATCGAGCATCGCAGCGGAAAGGCCCTTCTCCACACCGGCGGCGAGATCCTTGTCGTTGGCCTGCATCAATGCGGCGGCGTTGGCACGGATCGATGATGCCATCGCACGAAGAATCGCGTTCTTCTCGTCGGATGAAAGTTGCGCGAGACGATAGGCCGCCGCGCGGGCCTGACGCCCCATTTGTAGGATGCTTTCTTCGATCGCGCTCATGATGAAATCGAATTGGCGGATGGCAAAAATTTCGTCGAAAGCCCTTGTCCTGCGATGATTTTTTCAAGGCGCTCCGGATGACGGCCGTGAGCGATGTGCGTCTCGATGCCCGCATCGACAGCAAACTTCACCGCTTCGAGTTTCGATGCCATGCCACCCATCGAGAATCGGCCTTTGTCATCGCGGACATGACGAAACACCGCGTCGATGTCGGCGACTTCGGAAATGAGTTGTTGGTTTTCGGGATCGAGCAAGCCGTCGACGCTCGTGAGCAAAATCACGCGCTTGGCACCTGCGAGTTTTGCGACGCGCACCGAGAGCATGTCGTTGTCGCCAAATTTCAATTCCTCGACCGCGACCGAATCATTCTCGTTGATGATCGGCAAAATGCGCGACTCGGAGAGCAGGCGCGTGAGCGTGTCGGAAACATAGGCCGCGCGTTCGGGCGTGGCGAGATCGGCAGCGGTCAGCAAGACTTGCGCGACGGTGATGTCGAAGTTTGCAAAGAGGCTGCTGTAAGTTTGCATCAGCCTTGCCTGACCCACCGCGGCGCAGGCTTGGCGCGTGGCGGTATCGGTCGGATACTCGGCGAGGCCAAACGCGGAAACGCCCGAACCGACCGCGCCGGAGGAAACAAAGAGGCAGCGGTGGCCGGCTTGGATCAGGCCCGCGATGGCCGCAACCAA
>JBEINR010000044.1:0-6475 GCA_040377995.1 Akkermansiaceae bacterium
AGGCGGCCTTGTCGGTGCCCATCGGGGTGGCGACTTTCTCGCGGTGGGCGAGGATGGCGAGGCGTTCGGGCACCTCGACGGCAGGGGGGCCGAGCTCGGCTTCCATCACATCGGGGAACTTTGCCGGGTGGGCGGTTTCGAGGGTGATGGTGGCGCTGCAGGGGTGTTCGGCGCGCCATGCGCGGGCGGCGAGCCAGCCGATCGCGCCGTGGGGATCGATTTCGTAATCGTAAAGCGACTTCACTTCGCGGATCGCGGCGCGGGTGCGTTCGTCGTCGAACCACATGCCGCTGATGCGTGATTTCATTTGCTCCCATGAGCCGCCGAAGAGCGCCTGCATGCGGACGAAGTTCGAGGGCGCGCCGACATCCATTGCGTTGGAAATCGTCGCCACGCTCGGGCGCGGGGAGTAGATGCCGCTGCGCAGGAACTCGGGCACGACATCGTTGCGGTTGGTGGCGGCGACGAAGTGATCGACCTCGAGGCCGAGCTGCATCGCGAGCAGGCCGGCGGTGAGGTTGCCAAAATTTCCGGATGGCACGACGAAGACCGGCTTCACGCCCTCGGGCAGCTGCCGGCTACTATGGATGTAGTAGAAACTTTGCGGCACGAGGCGCGCGAGGTTGATCGAGTTGGCCGAGGTGAGGTTGAGGTTCTCGGCGAGTTCGCGATCGAGGAAGGCGGATTTCACCAAGGCCTGGCAATCGTCGAAGGTGCCATCGACTTCGAGCGCAGTGATGTTGCCACCGAGCGCGGTGAGTTGTTTTTCCTGGAGGCCGGAGACTTTGCCTTTCGGGTAGAGGATCACCACGCGGGTGCCGGGAATGTTGTGAAACGCCGAAGCAACGGCGCCACCGGTATCGCCGGAAGTCGCGACCAGAACCGTGAGCATGCGCGCGTCGTCGCGGGTGAGCCATGCCATCAGGCGGGCCATGAAGCATGCGCCGAAGTCCTTGAAGGCGAGGGTGGGGCCGTGGAAAAGCTCGAGGATGTGATCGCCGGGACCGAGGGTGACGATCGGCGCGTCGAAGCTGATCGTGCCATTGACGATTTCGCGCAGCGCGTCCTCCGGCACATCTTCGCCGAAGAAGGCTTGGGCAACGGCAAAGCCGATTTCCTGAAAGCTCATCGAGCGCCAGCGCGACCAGAAATCGGCGCCGAGCACCGGCAGTTGGTCGGGCATGTAGAGGCCGTTGTCGGCAGGCAGCGAGCGGAGGATCGCCTCCTTGAGGTCGACCTTGAGGTCGGGGTTGTTGGTCGAGTGGTAGCGCACGGTGAGCGGGCGGAGCTTAGGCGGGGAAATGGCGCTGAGGCAAGCGCTCAAAGGTCCTGGGCGAGGGCCTTGAAGCCGAGGAAAAGTTCCTGCCAGCGGCGGGTGAGCGGGGTGAGCGCGTCTTTTTCTCGGTTGATATGGGCGCGGATCGGTTTGAGGCTGGCGGCGTATTCGGCGAGCAGGGTGCCGATGGCGGTTTCGTACTCCGAGTGGAGGTTTGCGGCGAATGCGCTGCTGGCTTCGCTGAGCCGTTGGCTGAAGTCGTTGAGGATGGTTTGGCGGGTGGCCCACGCGACCCAGAGTCCGCCCACGAGGAAGAGCGCGGCGAGCAGGCAGAGCAGGATGGCGGCCCACTGGATGCCGATCGCGCCGAGGGATGCGCCGACGGTGGTGAGTGTCAGCACGACGGCGGCAAACGACTTGAGCGAGGTGTTGCGGCGGCGCAGCATTTTTTCGAGCGGGTTGCGAAAGCTGAGGTTCACGATGCCGCGTTTGGCCGAGTGTTCGATGCGTTCGAGGAAGTGCTCCTGCGCGCGTGCGAGCGTCTCGCCGACATCATCGGGGAGGTTCGGAATCGTGCCGATTTCCTCGATGGTTTTTTGTTTCAAAAGTTGGTGATGCTCCTTGCAACTTGCGGCGATCGCTTCGCCATCAGTGGCGGCGATTTGCATCACCGCTTGCTGGATGCGTTCGGTGAAAATCAAATGCATTTGGATGCCGACACGACCGCCGGTGAAGAGTCGGGCGATCGAGGAAAAGGGATTGAGGCGTTTCTTCAAGTGCGCGGCGGCGATTGCGGCTTCGTGATTGAAAACGCTGGCGACCTTCTCGATGTGGCCGGGAAGCCTTGCGGTGAAACTTGCACGCATCGATGCGAAGCCGCGTTCGACATCATCCATGAAGCGGTCCTGTTGGCGGATCTTGCGGTTGAGCCCTTCGATTTGGTCTTCGATGCGGCGCAGGGATTTTTCTCCGCGTGCGAGTGCCTCTTCCAGCGTGCGGCGGCCGGCGCCGGGCGTGAGCAGGCTCGCGGTGAGGCAATCGCGCAGTGCGGCGATGCCGTCCTTGATGCCGAATGCCGGCAATGCGCGGCCGAGTTTTTGGCGCGAGGTCTCGGCGAGCATGTTGATGCAATCTGCCTCGTTGTGATCCGCGTTTTCATTCGCGGGCATCGCAACGAGCACGACCTTTTCCAGTTCGCTCTCCTGCCATGCGGTGAGGTGGTTCCATGATGCCGCGTGCGATGGATCGCTGGCGGAAATGGCGAAAAAAACCAGCTCGGATTGGCGCGCGCAATCAGCGAGCCGGCTGTCGTTGCGTGCGGGAAACGCGCTGATCTCGCGCGCTTCGATGAAGTTCACATGCCGCAGCAGATCGTGTGCGTGATGCGTGGCTTGCGGATCGGACGCGGGAGAAATTTTTGCGGCCTGTTTGCCGTAGCAATGATGCAGGAGCGGTCGCGATGCGTGTGGGGTGTTGCCAGCGTTGCTGATCGCGTGGCCGGCGAGCAGATCGAGCAAGCGCGATGTGTCGCTGGGATTGGCGCCGACGAGCAGCAGGCAGTGGGGCGCGACCGATTCGTAATCGCGACTGTGCGGAAAGAGCTCGCCGTTGGTGGTGGGAAGTTTTTCGGCGAGTTGCAGCGTGCCGCGGATGAGCTCATCGAGACGGCCACGGAGGGCGGTCACGCGCGGGCTCAGGATGCCGTGGTTCACGCGGGTGGGGCGATCAGGAGTTGGCTGGCGCGGGTGTGACATGGGCCGCCGAGGCCTCGGTTTTCATCGCGATGAGTTGCGACACGGTCACAAATTTGAAACCGCGGCGCAGCAACGAATCGATGGTCGCAGGCATCGCGTCGATCGTTGGCGCGTGGATGTCGTGCGCGAGCAGGATGCCACCGTCGCTGGCGCCATTGATGAGGCGCGAGCTTACGACACTGACGCCGGGGCGTTTCCAATCGAGCGGATCGACCGACCAGAGGATCGTGGGGTAGCCAAACTCCGCGTGAACCAGCTCGCGTTGGCGCGGAAGGAGCCCGCCATAGGGAGGGCGCATCGTGCGCATGGTCGCGCCGGATGCCTGTGTGACCGCATCGCGGCAGCGGCGAAGTTCGTTGAGTACCTCCGCGTCGCTCAGCTTGCTGAGCAGGCGGTGGGTCTGGGAGTGGTTGCCGATTTCGTGACCTTCGGCGACGGTCTGGCGGAGAATTTGCGGGTAAAGATTCACGCTGCGGCCGATGACATAGAAGGTCGCCTTCACATTCCGTTCGCGCAGGATGTTGAGAAGCCGCGGTGTGTTGGACGGGTGGGGTCCATCATCGAAAGTGAGCGCGATGTATTTGCCGTTCACCGGCACGCGGGTGAAGGTGACGCCGGCGCTGCGGCTGAAGTTGGAATTGAGCGGCAGGTCGGGATTGCGCGGAGCGGGGCCAGAGCTTTCGGGTGCGGCTGGCGCGGCGCTCGGCGAGTCGCTGCGGAGTGAGGCGGGCTCCGGGACGCGGCGTGCGACCGGTTGACTTGAAAGCGGTGGCGCCGCGGTGCAACTGGCGGCCGATGCGGCGAGGGCGATGAAGCCGCGGCGCGTGAATTGCGATGGAGATGAGAGGCTGTTGGCTTCGGAAGGCAGTTCCATGAATCGACGGTATTTGAGCTGCGAAAAGATGATCCGCGCCTGCTGGGGTGTCACGCCCTGTTTTTCCGCGTTCGCGTGATGCTTGGCTGACGGTGGACGCGGGCATGCATTTCCGCGAGTCGGGCGAAATCGGGTCAATTCCTTCTCCGGGCATTGACGCCGGGGCCTTGGCTGGGTCAGATTCCGCGACCGCGCACCGCGCCAAACCATGGACTATCAAGCGAAAATCGCCCGCAACATCGCCTCGATCCCGCGCTCCGGGATCCGCGATTTCTTCGAACTCGTGCAAGGGCGCGACGATGTCATTTCCCTCGGCGTCGGTGAGCCGGACTTTGCCACGCCATGGCACATCCGCGAGGCGGCGATCTATTCGTTGGAAAAAGGTCAGACGACCTACACCTCCAACCTCGGCCTGCTCTCGCTGCGCAAATCGATCGCGAAATATGTCGGCGGCTTTTTTGATGTCGAGTACGACGCCGCAAGCGAGATCCTTGTCACGGTCGGTGTTTCCGAAGCGATCGACATCGCGCTGCGTGCTCTGCTCAACCCCGGCGACGAAGTGATTTATCACGAGCCCTGCTATGTCTCGTACAGCCCGAGCATCGTCATGGCCCACGCGGTGCCGGTGCCGGTGGTGACGACCAAGGAGCATGGATTCTCGCTCAAGCCCGAAGCCGTTGCCGCGGCGATCACACCAAAGACGCGCGTGATCATGCTCAATTTCCCGACCAACCCGACTGGTGCCTGCGCTGCGCGCGAGGACCTTGAGGGCATTGCGAAACTTGCCATCGAGCATGACCTGATCGTGATGACCGATGAGATCTACAGCGAGCTGCGCTACGATGATGAGAAGCACCTCTCGATCGCCGCGCTGCCGGGGATGCGCGAGCGCACGATTTTGCTGCACGGATTTTCCAAGGCCTTTGCCATGACCGGCTTCCGTTTGGGTTACGCCTGCGCGCCGCAACCGATCATCGAGGCGATGATGAAGATCCACCAATACGCGATGCTCTGTGCGCCGATCATGAGCCAGAACGCCGCGATCGAGGCCTTGGAAAACGGCACGCCCGCGATGCTCGAAATGCGGCAAAGTTATCATCAGCGCCGCGATTTCCTCGTGCGCCGGCTCAACGAGATCGGCCTCGAATGCCATCTTCCCGGCGGGGCCTTCTATGTGTTTCCCGACATCCGCAGCACCGGTCTGACGAGCAAGGAGTTTGCCTTCAAATTGCTCGAGCAGGAAAGTGTCGCCTGCGTGCCCGGCGGTGCCTTTGGTCCTTCGGGCGAAGGTTTCCTGCGTTGCTGTTACGCGACGGCCTTCGAAGACATCCGCACTGCCACCGATCGCATCGAGCGCTTCGTGGGCCGACTGTGACATCCGATGAACGCGAAGAACCATGAGGTGGACTCCGATCTGCTGACGCGGGCACATGTGGTGCCCTTTGCGGTCTTCATGGGCTTTCTCATACTGTTGCAACTTGCCTCGTCGCTGATCGGTTGGGATCACCCTGAGGCTCCGTGGTGGCGACGCCAACCCGCGCAGTGGGTCTACCCCGTACAGGTCATCGTCACGCTCGGTTTCCTGCTGCGCTATTGGAAATGTTACCGCTTCGATTGGTCGCTGAAGTGGTCGCTCGTCGCGGTGGTTTTTGGTGCGGTCGGCATCGGGTTTTGGCTTTTGCCGACGACGCTTTACGACGCCTGGGGCATGCAGGGTGAAGCCACCGGATGGCTCAAGCGCCTTGGTTTCGCGGCCCGGCGCGAGGGCTTTGATCCGGGGATTTTCGAACACCCGGCTGCGTACTGGAGCTCGCTGATCATGCGCTTTGTGCGCGCGGTGATCGTTGTCGCGCTGGTGGAGGAAATTTTCTGGCGGGCCTATGTCTCGCGGCTCGTGTGCGATTGGGAAGGGGACTACTGGTGTCAGCCCTTTGGTCGCGCGACATGGAAGTCCTATCTCGTCGTCACCGGTCTTTTCATGGCCGCTCACGCGCCGGTCGATTACGCCGGAGCCTTTGTTTACGGCAGCCTCACCTACCTGCTTTGCATCTGGAGCAAGAACCTCGGCGCCTGCGTCGTGATGCATGCCGTCGCGAATTTTCTCATGGGCCTCTACATCATGGCCTACGGGAAATTCGGACTCTGGTAGGTGCGCCGATGCATTTTTCTCCGTCGTGGCATGTTTTGCCTTGTCAAACCGCAACAACCCGGACGAATATCCGCGCCCGCGCCGCAAGCGCGGTGGTGAAAGGGTAGATGCCCGAGTGGCTAAAGGGGGCAGACTGTAAATCTGCTGGCTAACGCCTACGCTGGTTCGAATCCAGCTCTGCCCACCATCTTCATAATCAATAGGTTATGAAAACAAAAGGTGCCAAAGTTGACGCCTTTTCCCCGGTCATGAATGACTGCGGTGACAAATTGGTGACAACTCAAGAACCCGTGGTTTGCGGGAAATCCAAACAGCGCATTCCTTTCTAACCTGTGTCTTCTGTGATGTTCGGATCATCCGGGTTGACGATGGATCAACTCACCTCGGCGGGCCGCAAGCGCTTCATCCTCTCGTTTTATATG
>JBEINR010000066.1:0-4913 GCA_040377995.1 Akkermansiaceae bacterium
GGCATGGTTCTGGCACATCCTCACCCGCATCTCCAACCTCATCGCACAACTCGACGACATCCCCGAAGACCTGCGCGAACTTTCATCGACACTCGTCGATTTCTATTACGGCAATTTCTCGCTCTTCCAATCGCTGCCGGATTCATGGGCGATCGATCAACTCTTCCCCGTGATGCCGATCCACCGCCTCGACGAGAAACCCCGCCAGCGCGCGGTGCTCGCCGACATCACCTGCGACTGCGACGGCAAGATCGACCGCTTTATCGACAAGGAGGATGTCGCGAAAATTTTGCCGCTGCATGAGATCAAGCCCGACGAGCCCTACTATGTCGCGGTCTTCCTCGTCGGCGCCTACCAGGAAACCCTCGGCGACCTTCACAACCTTCTCGGCGACACCAATGTCGTCGGCGTGCACTTGGAAAAAGGCAAGTCGGTCTACACCCACGAGGTCGAGGGCGACACGGTCGCCGATGTGCTGAGCTATGTCGAATACGACCCAAAGGAGCTCGTCTCGCGCTTCAGAAGCTTTGCCGAAAAGGCCGTCAATGATGGTCGCATCTCACCCAAAGAGCGTCGCGAAATCCTCGACCTCTACCGCGAAGGATTGGCAGGCTATACCTACTTCGAAAGTTGAAATAGCGCGCGGCCCTACATCCCGCGCAATTTCTTTTGCTCGGCTATCCATGTGCGGTCGCTGTCGGAGAGCCGGTCTTCGCGGGTCCGCGAGCGGGTGCCATCGGGCTCAATGAGCGTGAGGTTGCCATTTGCGTATCCGGTCAGTTTGGCGAACACGCTGCGACCACTGCGGTCTTTCCATTCGCGATAGCCCTTGGCCTCGAGGTCCGCGCGCCACTGGCGTCGCGTGTCGGTGGCAACCGACTCGGCATGCTTGATCTGGCCCCACAGGTAATCCGCCTCACCACGCTTGTAGCCGCGATAGCGGCCGATGATTTCACCGCCCGGCCCGAGTATCAGCACCGAGGGGTGGCCCAACACGCGATACTGTTTTTTTAACTTCGCCACATGGTTTTGCATGTCGACCCGCATCGTTTCCTTCTCATCGAGGCCGAGGTTCTCATCCTCGATTTTGACATTCGCATCGACGCGCAGGCGCACCAATTTTTCACCAGCCCACTTTTCGAAATCGGGCGTGGAAAAAAGTTCCTGCGACAATGCCTTGCACATCGGACTTTGCGCCGAGTCGGTGAACCACACGAGCAAGGGCTTGCCTTCGCGCAGCGCCCGGCGTTTGGCGATGCTTTCGCTGACCTCCCATGGCCCGCGGCGTTTTGGTGACTCGGCAAGCAGCTTGGAAAGCTCGGGGATCTCCGCGTCAGGATCATCGGGGTTGGTGAAAACTATTTCGCTTTCGGGTGTGATGCCCGATGTCGGCGCGGCTGGCGCGGTGTTGCCTCCGGGGACCACCGGCGCGCCGCCGGCATTGTTCTGCTTTGCGAGCAGTTGCGGCGGGATGCCGCTCGCGCCAAATGGCGAGGTTTCGGATTTTTTTTCATCCTGCTTCTGCACGCCGCACGAGCACAGGGCGAGCACAGCAATGAAAACAACTGACCTGAGTGTCCGCATTAGGGATAAAAATCCGCTGAAGTTGAGCTATTCCTTGAGGCGGATCGGCGTGCCGCAATGGGTGCAGCGGAACCAGCGAAACAGGATGATGTGGACACAAAGCGGTAAGATGTAGCCAAGCACTTTCACATGATGGGCGCGCGAGTTTTTCAGGTGAGGCTTGGGGATAAACAGTTTTTGGCAGCAAACTCGGCAACTGGAGTTGTTAGCAAGCACCGCATAAAACAAACCCAAGATCGGCAGCGCGATCGGTAGCGCTATCAACCAAGAGGGCGCCCAGGGGAAGATTTTTGGCTGATAGGAAGAAAACAGTAAAAGAAAGGTGGCGGCAGCCGCTAAGGGGATGAGCAGCATCATCAACAGCGTAACCAATGCGCCGCAATAAATGCGCACAGGAGTCGTGTGCAAAATACCGCGCACATACCTGCGGGATTCGGGATTGCGCCCCTTGTTGGTTTCCTTGCGCGGTGATCTGAGTAGAGCAAGGCGATCGACATCGTCGGTCTGCGGCTCAACCGCGGGTGCTGAGGGATCCGCATAGTCCTCTGTCGAGCGGAGGCGCGCGGCGTCGATTTCAAACCTTGCGCCGCCGGTTTTTGAGAGCTTTACAAATTCGCTGGCGACGGTGGTCTGGGCCGGCGCGACTTTGGTGAAGGTAGCGATTTTCGTGTCAGGATAGCATGAGGTTTTATCCAGAGGGGTCGCTGAAGGCACATCATCAACCTCCAAGTTTTTTTCAACCAGCATGCGCGCCGGCAGAGGAATCGCGACTTGAGCGGACTCAAGCACCTTCATAACGGCGCCCCTGTCTTCTACTGCATCCATGGTGGTGCCTTCGGGCACCATTTCGCCAACACCGGAAAGCTCTCGCGCCCTATCAATCCATTGCCGCAAGATCGAGAGCTCGGGTACCGATGCAACGATGCGCAAAAGCCGGTTGGCGCCGCTCAATTCCTGCTGCAACGCGATGGGGGTGATCCGGGCAAGCGAGGCCACATTTTGAAAGCCCGCCGCTTCGAGCAAAGCAAGCGAGTCCTCATCTATTCCATCTATGCGGCTGATCCGAATCATTTGCGCTCCCTCGATTCGAACAAGACTAGGAAAACAGTCGCAGGATGCAAGCGATCATGCGAGGGCCGCCAACATCTCGCCAAGTTGCTCGAGCTTGCGGCGCCAGTCCTCGAGCCGTGCCTTTTCCTGCTCGACCACCTCGGCGGGCGCGCGGTCGACAAACGAAGCGTTGCCGAGTTTGCCTTCGCATTTTTTGACCTCCACGCGGACGCGCTCGATTTCCTTGGAAATCCTTGCGCGCTCGGCCTCGACATCGATCAGGCCCTCGAGCGGCATGTAGACCTCGCCGACCGGCGTGATCGCAGCGGGCGTGCCCTTGGGAGCCTCGTAGGCGGCGTCGATTTCGATCCCGCCGGCACCTGCGAGCAGGGCGAGGACCTGGGTTTCGGCCGCCAGCCATGCGGGAGCGCCGCGCGCCACGAAGCGCACATCCTTGCGGCTTGCGACCTGGTATTCGGCCTTCAGGTTGCGCATGCGCCCGGCCGCTTCGTAGATCGCCGCCGCCTGATCGCGCGCGGCCTTGGCATCGCCGGAAACAAGCGGCGCGGCGGGCAAAAGTTTGGCCATCAGGAATTCACCCTCCGCCACATAGCCCATTCTCGCCGAAAGCTCCTCGGCAATGTGCGGCATGTACGGGCTCAACAACTGCAGGTAACGGCTCATCACCGCATCAAAGGTCGCAAGCGTCATCGCGCGCGCCGCAGGCGTGGCGGACTCGCGAAGGTCGAGCTTTACGGCTTCGAGGAATTTGTCGCAGAAATCATTCCAAAGGAACTCGTAAAGCCGCTGTGCGATTTCACCGAAACGGTAATCGGCATAAGCCTCCTCAAGATCGGCCGCCAGCTCATCGAGCCTCGACATGACATTGAGGTGGTAGGGCGGCAGCCCGGCCGTGTCCGTAATGCCATCGCAGCGGTCGGTGCCCGCCATCTGGCGGAAACGGCAGGCGTTGTAGAGCTTGTTGGCGAAATTTCGGCCTTCCTCGACCGCGCTTTCGTCGAAGCGAAGGTCGGCACCCACCGGAGCGATGCGCAAAAGCCCGAAGCGCAAGCCGTCGGCGCCGTATTTTTCCATCAGGTCGATCGGATCGGGCGAATTGCCCAGCGACTTGCTCATCTTGCGGCCCTGCAGGTCGCGAATGATCGAAGTGAAAAACACATTACCGAAGGGGATCTCGCCCGCAAAGCGGAAGCCGGCCATGATCATGCGCGCGACCCAAAAGAAGATGATGTCCGGTCCAGTTACTAGATCCGTAGTAGGATAAAATTTCGCAAGCGTCGGGCTGTTTTCGCCGACATCGGCCATCGTCGCAAACGGCCACAGCCACGACGAGAACCAGGTGTCCATCACATCCTCGTCGCGAGTCCAGTTGACCGCGTCGGCGGGTGGCTCGATGCCGACATGGATGTCGCCGGCGCTGAGGTCCGCCATGTCGAGCGACTCAGCATTTTTGAGGGCCTCGAGCTTATCCTTGCGATACCACACGGGGATTTGGTGACCCCACCAAAGCTGGCGGCTGATGCACCAGTCCTGCAAATTTTCCATCCAGTGCGCGTAGGTCTTCGCCCAGCGCTCGGGGCGGAACTTGATGTCGCCGTTGGCCACCGCATCGGCGGCCTCCTTGACGCAGGGGTACTTGAGGAACCACTGCATCGAGATGCGCGGCTCGACCGGCACATGCGCGCGCTCGGAAAACCCGACATTGTTTTCGTACTCCTCGACCTTGAGCAGGAGCCCCATTTCCTCGAGCATGGCCGCGGCTTTTTTGCGCGCCAAAAAGCGGTCGAGCCCGTGAAGCTCCGGGCACTCCGGGCAATCGATGCGACCATCGGGCGTGAGCACATCGATGATCTCGAGTCCGTGGCGCTTGCCGATTTCGAAGTCGGCCTTGTCGTGCGCCGGCGTGATCTTGAGAGCGCCCGTGCCGAACTCGATGTCGACATGCTCGTCGGCGATGATTGGGATTTCCGCCTGTGGGAACGGCCGCAGCACCTTGCGCCCGATGTGCTTGGCAAAGCGCGGATCCTTCGGGTTCACCGCGACCGCGACATCACCCATCAGCGTTTCGGGACGCGTGGTGGAAATTTCCAAATACTCGCCCGGCGCATCGGCGAGCGCGTATTTCATGAAATAAAGCTTCGACCGCTGCGGGGTCATGATGACCTCCTCGTCCGACAGCGCCGTCAGCGAAACAGGGCACCAATTGACCATCCGCTTGCCGCGGTAAATGAGACCGTCCTTGAAGAGCTCGACGAAGA
>JBEINR010000086.1:0-3919 GCA_040377995.1 Akkermansiaceae bacterium
CGTCGCCATGCAGTTCATGAATGCCGGCGAGTGCAGCGCGGACGAGCCGACATACTTGATGAAATAGTCGAAAATGTCGCGCATGTGGCGGGTCTTGAGGTGCCTTGCAACACCGCCATGCATCGAGCGGAATAGATCGAATTTGAGAAATTTTCCGAGCCCGTAAAATTCGCGAAACGCCGCCGAAGTATCGAGGCCTTGCTCGAAATAACCTTCGTTGACGAGGTCGTAGAGGTCGGCGGAATACTTGAGAAATTTTTCCACATTCGCCGGGTCCTCACCCACCTTGCGAGCCTCGGCAGCCATCACGGCCGGATCCGGATCGAGATCGACCACCTTGCCATCCTCGAAGAAATTCCGCCAGTGCGGGCGCAGCGTGCGGATCGGGATGTAGTCGGCCATCTTCTTGCCCGAGCGTTCGAAGAGCCGTTCGAAAATGTGCGGCAGCGTGAGGATCGAGGGGCCGAGGTCGAATGTGTAACCATCGGCTTTGAGCACATTGAGCTTGCCGCCGATCTGCGGGTTTTTCTCGTGGATCGTGACCTTGTACCCTTCTTGCGCGAGTGAGATGGCCGCGGAAATTCCGCCAAGGCCGGAGCCGATCACGATGACATTTTTTCCGCTCATGGTTTGGCTTCTTCCTTGGTGGTGATCGCGGCGAGTTCTTGGCGTGCGATGTGGTCGGACGGGTGTTCGGCGAGGGCGCGGTTGAAATAATCGATCGCCTCGGCATTGCGGCCGAGCATCTTGTAAGCAACACCAATGAAGGTGCGGCAGCTGACCGAGCCCCAGCGTGGGCTGAGCGGATCGGCCGAATGAGTGGACTCTTCGGCAAAAAGTTTTTCCGCTGCCAGCAGCGTGTCCAGCGCCTTGCGTTTGGCATCATCATCCTTGGCGGTGTGGAGTAACCCGACGCCGACCAGGTATTTCACGCGCGGGTTTTTCGCGCCGAGGCGGACCGCTTCCTTTTGATGTTGTTGCAGCATCGGCCCGTAGCGCACGGCGTTGAGCATGTTGCTGTGGATTTTCATGCCAAAAATCGTCGCGACCAGCGCGTGGCTCTCGGCATGGTCGGCATCAAGCTCGAGGGCGCTCTCGAATGCCGCAAGCGCGGCCTCCATGGAAGATTTTGCTTTCGGACTTTCCTTGCCCCCGGAGCGATTTTCAATCTGAAGCATGCGGTGAAAGTGCGAAATGCCTTCCCAGTATTTGTACGCGACCGATGTCGGCTCTTGTTTCGCCGCCTTGCCAAATAGCTCGGCGGCCTTGGTGAAACCATCGGCGTCCCATGCCTTGCAGGCGGCATAGAATTCCGCAACGCCGCTCTTTGCCAACTCAGCGGGAGCTTCCACAGGCGGCTCTGCGGCTGTGGCAATCGAGACAGTAGCAAGCAGGGTGGCGAGGAGACGACGAAACATAGCTTGACGGAACATGACGCGAACGCCTCGATGCGGCAAACAGAATATGGATTACGCTGCAATCATCGCGCGCCAGCGGGCGTTTTTCCGGTCGGGCCGTACGCTTGATGCGGGCGACCGTCGACGGAACCTGCGGGTCTTGCTTGAGGCGGTCGAATCAAACGAGCAAATTTTGCTCGAATCGCTGCATGCCGATTTGCGCAAAAGCGCGCACGATGCCTTCGCTTCGGAGATCGGCATGGTCACCGGCGAGATCCGCCACGCGCTCAAGCACCTATCCTCGTGGACGCGTGCGAAAAAAATCCGTGAGTCGTGGATGGCCTGGCCGTCGAGCTCGTGTGTGCGGCCGGAGCCGATGGGCGTGGCCCTGATCATGGGTCCGTGGAATTACCCTTTGCAGTTGTTGCTCGGGCCACTGGTGGGCGCCATCGCGGCGGGCAACTGCGCGGTCTTGAAACCATCCGAATTCGCGCCCCACACCGCTGCGGCGATCGCGCGCCTGATCGGCGAAATTTTCCCGCCGGAATTCATCGCGGTGGTGCAGGGCGACGAAACAACGGCCGCCGGATTGCTACGCGAAAAATTCGACACGATCTTTTTCACCGGCAGCACGCGCGTGGGCCGCGAAGTGATGTCTGCCGCGGCGAAGCACCTCACACCGGTCACGCTCGAGCTTGGCGGGAAATGTCCCGCCATCGTTTGTGCCGATGCGGATGTCGAAATCACCGCGCGGCGCATCGTGTGGGGGAAATTTCTCAATGCCGGCCAAACCTGCGTCGCGCCCAACCATGTGTGGGTCGATCGCCGCATCGAACGCGAACTCATCGCCGCCATCACCAAAGCGATTGGCGAATTTTTCGGCGATGATCCGCAACGCAGCGCAAGCTTCGGCCGCATCATCAACCGCCGGCACTTCGATCGACTTTGCGCATTGCTTGATGGCGCGCCCATCGAATGCGGCGGCACGCGCGATGCCGATGACCTCTACCTCGCGCCGACGGTCGTTTCGCAGCTTGCCGACAATGCACCGCTGCTCGCCGAGGAAATTTTCGGGCCGATCCTGCCATTGCGCGAGTTTGATGATCTCGATCAAATCATCGCAAGCGAGCGCGCGCAACCGGTGCCCTTGGCGATGTATGCCTTCACGCACGACCGCAAGATTCAGGACCGGCTCTTGAATGAAATCCGCTCGGGCGGCGCATGCATCAACGACACGCTCATGCATTTGGTCGGCCGCGAATTGCCCTTCGGAGGTCTTGGCGAAAGCGGCATCGGCGCGAGTCACGGCAAAGCGAGCTTCGATGCCTTCAGTCACCGGCGCTCAATCATGCGCCGGCCGTTCAAGCCGGATCCGGCGATGCGTTATCCGCCGCCGCGTGTGAGCTTTGCGGCATTCAAACGCATCTTGCGATTCTTTGGCGCGGCCTAAGGCGCAAAAAACGCATTGTAAAAAACCTGCGCGTTGAGCCGCACGCCATCGCGGCTCGGGTGCAGCCCATCGGGCATGAAGAGTCGCGCGCCTCGACCCTTTTTCATTTCGCTTTCCCATGCGTCGCCGACGCGAACGATGGGCAATCCTTCGACACGCGCTGCGGCGTTGCAACCTTCGCGCAATCGCTTATTCATCGCAAAAAAATCATCGTAAAATCTCCGCTCGTCGCCATCGCGGTAGCCCCAGGTTTGATAAAGCACCGGCATCGCGCCGACCGCACGAGACTCGCGCGCGAGCTGCATCACCGACGGAACCATGTGCGTGCGCCTCTTGATTGGCTGCGATGGAATGCGGCTTTGTTCCTGCAAGACAACGATGCCCCAAGGCCTGCCGCGCAAGACTCGAAGCGTCTCTGCATCTCTTGAGTGACGCGCGAGGTTCCACCCGCTGTGAGCTTGCTGGGTCGCGTTGAAGTTCACGCCATTATTGCGGGCGATTTTTTCCAGCTCCTTCGGCACTCCAAAACTCAGGCTGTTGCCAATGAACAAAACCGAAACGGATTTTTTGTTCTGCAAATGATTTCGAATCGCATCATCAGTCGGCAATGGCGTGGGCTTCGCGGCACATGCGACTAACAGGTGACATGCGACGATGCCGATGGCGGCGTTGAATGAAAATTTCTTCATGCGCGCGGGTGGGCTTCGTCGTAGGCCTGCTTGAGGCGCTCCTTGGTGACATGCGTGTAAATCTGCGTCGTCGAGAGCGAGGCGTGGCCGAGCATCGCCTGCACGCTGCGCAGGTCGGCACCGGCATCGAGCAAGTGCGTGGCAAAGCTGTGCCGAAGTTTGTGCGGGCTCACGGCAAAGGGAATGCCGCTGTGCTTGAGGCATTTGCGCAGCATGAGGTCGACCGCTTGCTGGGTGATGCGCGTGCGGCGCTTGCTGAGAAATAGCGGGCCCGATGTGATCGCCGCCTCTTGGCGGTATCGTTGGATCGCAGCGATCGCCAAGCCGCCGACTGGCACGATGCGTTCTTTCGAGCCCTTGCCAAAAACCTTCACCGTCTCGCC
>JBEINR010000011.1:0-10216 GCA_040377995.1 Akkermansiaceae bacterium
GTGACCAACACGCCGGGGGTGTTAACTGAAAGCACAGCTGACATCGCCGTGATGCTCATGTTGATGGCGGCTCGCCGGGCCAGTGAGGCGGAACGTCTGCTTCGCGCCGGAGAATGGACCGGTTGGCACCCGACGCAATTGCTCGGTACTCAGGTTGCCGGCAAAACTTTAGGGATGATCGGATTCGGTCGCATCGCCCAAGCCATGGCTGCAAAAGCCCATTTTGGCTTCAACATGCCGATCATCTTTTACAAACCCCGACCAGCAGATCCCGAGTTGCTGGAACGGTTTCAGGCTCGGCAAATGGATTCCATCGAGTCGGTCCTGCAAGAAGCGGACTTCGTTGCCCTGCACTGCCCGGGCAGCACCGACAATTACCACCTGATCAATGCCGAGCGCTTGGCCCTTATGAAACCCGGCGCGATTCTCATCAATACCGCCCGCGGCGATGTGGTCGACAACAAGGCGTTGATCACTGCGCTGCGTGAGAAAAAAATCGCGGCGGCAGGATTGGATGTCTATGAGGGCGAGCCAAATCTGGATCCTGGTTTCCTAACTCTCGACAATGCCGCCCTGCTACCTCATCTCGGCAGCGCCACAACAGAAACCCGCATCGCCATGGGCATGAAAGTGATTGAAAACTTGGAATCATTTTTTCGTGGAGAAAACCCACCCAACCGGATCGTCTGAACCGCTATGCCAGGTGAATACTCCAACCCGGCATGGCCCGAGGGTCGGATGGACCCGGCAACGTACTCCGAGCAATGGGAAAAAATTCGCCCGGCATTCTTTGCCGCCATGCAACGGCACCGCTTGCCCGAAAACTCCGCAGATTATCTGGCCAAGGTCTACCTTCCGCTCGCAAGTTGGATTGCGTCGCAAAAATCAAAGGAAACGCTCATCGTTGGCATCAATGGCGCACAAGGATCGGGCAAATCGACCCTCTGCGATTTTTTACGCCTCATCCTCACCGATCTGCATGGACAGCGCGTCGCCGTCTTGTCGATCGACGATCTCTACCGCACCCGCGCCGAGAGGGAAGCACTGGCAAGGGATGTTCATCCGCTACTGATCACGCGCGGTGCGCCCGGCACCCATGATGTCAGCCTCGGATTTGAAATTTTGGCGCGACTGCGATCAGCAACCGACGAAGACTCAAATCGCCTTCCTGCCTTCGACAAGGCCTCGGATGACCGCCGACCGGAGGCGGATTGGCCGGAATTCACGGGGCGTGCGGACATCGTCCTCCTCGAGGGGTGGTGTGTGGGCACGACACCCCAACCCGCTGCCGCCTTGTTGGAGCCAATCAACGCTCTCGAGCAACAGGACGACGCCGACTGCCGCTGGAGAACATTTGCAAACGAGCAACTCAGCGGGGAATACCGGAAATTTTTTGCCGAACTCGACCGCCTGATTTTTCTGCGCGTGCCCGACATGGACCGCGTTCTGGAATGGAGAAGCCTGCAGGAAGAGAAACTGGCCGCGATCGCCGGAAATGCCCGACATGTCATGAGCCCACAAGCAATCCAACGCTTCGTCATGCACTACGAACGCTTGACCCGCCACAGCCTAAAAGAATTACCAAATCGTGCCGACCTGACGCTGTTTTTGGATGAAAATCACAACTTTTATGAGGTTCGCACGCGAATTGCGCCCCGCGACGCATAGCACGCGAAAATCCGGATTTTCGCGGCGATGTCGGCGCTATTCGCCTTGACGGGTCGGCCGCCGCATGGGCTTTATGTGCACACATTCGAAACTCCATGCGCACCATCCGTTTCCTCCGCCCCATCGCGCCGCAAGGCATCGGTCGCCTCGCTACCGTCTCACTCGCCTTGATGTTGCTCGCCCAACCCGCCGTCGCGCAGGATTTGGAAGGCAAAACAATCTCTCAGGTCACCATCCGTTACCGCGGCGAAAAAACCGTCAACGAAGATGTGCTGCGCAACCAACTGCGCTCGAAAGCCGGTGCTCCCTATCGCGCTGAGAACCTCGATAAAGACATCACCGCGCTCTACGAATCCGGCCTCGTCGACGATGTCCGTTTCCTCGCTGAACCGAGCGGCGATTCGATCAACCTGATCGCCGAAGTCACCACTCGCCCGCTGCGCGGCGGCATCGGCTTCATCGGCAACACGATCTTTTCCGACCAGAAACTCGCCAAAGAAACCAAACTCAAGGGCACCGGCGTGATGAGCGATGCGGAGATCCTCGAAGCTCGCCGCAACATTGAGAAATACTACAAGGGCTACGGCTATCCCGACACCACGGTTTCCCACCGCATTCAAGCCACCGACCAAAGCGGGCTTGCCGACTTGATCTTCATCATCGACGAAGGCACCAAAAGCGAGGTTCGCAAGATCCGCTTCGAAGGCAACAATGCCTTCACCGACCCCGAACTGCGCAAGGAAATGAAGGTGAAGGAAAAAGGCTGGTTCTCATGGCTCACTAAGTCGGGCCGTTTCGAAGCCGACCAACTCGATACCGACCTGGACGCGGTGCTCGATTACTACCGCAGCAAAGGCTACCTCCGCGCCAACAGCCCCGGCATGCGCCGCGAACCGGTCAAGGATGGCCGCGTCGACCTGATCATCCCGATCAACGAAGGTGAGAAATACACCGTCGCCGGAGTGGGCTTTGGAAAAATGACGGTGTTCAAGCCCGAGGAACTCCAGCCCGCGCTCACCCTCACCGGCGAAAGTCCCTACAACTCCAAGAAGATGCGCGAGGACATCAAGATGATCCGCAGCTACTATGGATCTCGTGGATACGCCGATGCCGCCGTGAGCCCCGACATCCGCGACGCCGGACCCAACCGCGTCAACATCATCTACCGCATCGACGAAGGCTCCCGTTTCAAGGTTGGCCGCGTCAACATCGCCGGCAACACCAAGACCAAGGACAAGGTCATCCGCCGCGAAATTCCGCTCAAGCCCGGCGACATGTTCAACTCGGTGGAGCTCGAGACCACCAAGGCCCGCCTCGAAGGCTTGCAATACTTCAGCGAAGTGCAAGCCAACGGCTCGCCCGCGGGCAACGGCTACCGCGACATCGATGTGCTGGTCGAAGAGAAAGCCACCGGCTCGGTCGGCGTCGGCCTCGGCTTCAGCTCGATCGACAGCGTCGTCGGCTTCCTCACCCTCGAGCAATCAAACTTCGACCTCTTCAACCCCTGGAACTTCACCGGTGGTGGCCAGCGCTTCGCCACCAACCTGCGCCTCGGTTCGAAACGCTCGGAAGCGAGCATCTCGCTCACCGAACCATGGTTCCTCGACCAGCAACTCGCACTCGGCGGCGAGCTGTTCTACAAGCAATCGACCTATTTCAGTGATTACTACGATCAAACCAACGCCGGCGGTGCGCTTTCCCTCCGCAAGCCGCTCGGCAACAAGGCCTCGATCAAGGGTGAATATCGCCTTGAAAATGTGAACATCGATTCGGAAGTCGATGCGAACGATTACGGCGGACAAGGCAACCTTTCACAGCTTTCGGAAGAAAACATCGGCGGCGATTACCTGCGCAGCGCACTCGGCGTGAACTATGTTTACGACAACCGCGATAGCAGCATTCAACCGCGCAACGGCCACAAGTTCGACGCAGGCCTCACCTACGCTGGCCTCGGTGGTGATGTCGACACGATCAATCTTTCGCTCCAAGGCCAGAAGTACTGGAACTTGAAGTGGGATTCGATCTTCTCGCTCAATGGTGAAGTTGCCTTCGTCGACAGCATCGGCGGTGATGAGATCCCGATCTTTGAACGCATGTTCCTCGGTGGTGGCCGCACGCTGCGCGGATTCGAGTTCCGCGATGTCGGCCCGCGCGACACCGGCTACACCAACGAAGTCTACGGCGGCAACTCACTCGGCTACATCACCGCCGAGTACACCATCCCGATCATCGAATCGATCCGCGCCGCGGTCTTCTCCGACTCCGGTTTCGTGAATGCCGACAGCTGGGATCCCAACCCGAGCGACCTCTACACCGATGTCGGCGTCGGCGTACGCATCAAGCTACCGATCAGCCCGATGCCACTCGCCCTCGACTACGCGTTCCCGGTTTCCACACCCGACGACGAAGCCGACAAGGGCGGCCAGTTCAACTTCTACCTGAACTACCAGTACTGATCGGGCCACAAGGTCATCGATCGAAATTCTCTGGCGGAGCCACCCCAATGGCTCCGCCAATTTTTTTGCATACCTCAAGAAGGGAACCACGAAAGGTACGAAGAACACGAAAAGGTGTGGAAGCTTATATGACCGGACGAATGCTCTATCCTCGCCCCTCTCTGCGCTCCTTGGCGATAAATGTTTCTGAAGATGCGGGCAAGATGCCCGCGCTCCCTTGAAGAAGCCGCTTCTTCTCTTGCGTCTTCCGTCTTGAAGTCTTCCGTCTTCTCCCATCAGCAACAAACCGCTTCGGCCGATCGCATGCCATCCATTGCTGCGCTCACGATGCCACCGGCGTAGCCCGCCCCTTCTCCGCAGGGAAACAAACCGGCGATCTGTGGATGCTCGAGCGTGTCGTCGCGTCGCGGGATCCGCAGCGGCGAACTCGTTCTCGTTTCAAAGCCAAGCAGCAATGCCTCCTTCGACGCATAGCCGCGGATCTGACGATCAAACAATCGCAAGCCCTCGCGCATCCGCGAGGTGATCCATGATGGCAGCAATTCATGCAAAGGCGCGGAATTGAGCCCGGGGAAATAACTCGTCTCGGGCAGATCGGCGGAAATTTTTCCCGAGACATAATCCGCCACGCGCTGGGCTGGCGCGACCTGACCTCCCCCGCCCGCCTGTTTCGCTGTGCGCTCGAGTTGTTTCTGAAAGGCAATGCCCGCAAGGATGCCATGCTCTTTTTGCAAATGCCGCAGGTCCTCGGGCTCGACCGTCGAGACCATGCCCGAATTCGCAAATGGCGAATCACGCCGCGAAAGGCTCATGCCATTGACCACCACCTCGTCGTTCTCGGTCGACGCAGGCACCACCCAGCCACCCGGGCACATGCAAAACGAATGCACACCGCGGTCGCGGATCTTTGTCGCGAGACGATAACGCGCAGCGGGCAACAATCGCGGACGCTCTTCCGCGCGGCCAAGATGATACTGGATTCTGTCGATAAACGGCTGCGGATGCTCTATGCGAAATCCAACCGCGAAGGGCTTGGGCTCGAGCAGGATGTTTTTCTCCGCCAAAAGCCGGTACACATCACGAGCCGAATGCCCTGTCGCAAGGATCACCGCATCGCCGGAAATTTCCTCTCCCGCAGCAGTCACAACACCGTGAATTTTTTCCTGCTTGAGAAGAAAATCGACGACCTTCGTTTCAAAGCGCACCTCGCCACCCGCCGCAATGATCGATGCCCGCATCGCTTTGACGACATTCGGCAAAAGGTTCGATCCGATGTGCGGATGCGCATCGGTCAGCACTCGCTCGGGCGCACCGTGCGCGACAAGGATTTCATAAACCTTTGCCACCGGCCCGCGCTTGGTCGCGCGCGTGTACAACTTGCCATCCGAAAATGTGCCAGCACCGCCTTCGCCGAAGCAATAGTTCGATTCTTCGATCACCCGTCCTTCACGCAGGATCGGAGCCAAATCAAAACGCCGCGCGCTCGCGTCCTTGCCACGCTCGAGGATGATCGGCCTCACGCCCAACTCGAGACATCGCAGCGCGGCAAACATGCCCGCCGGACCACAGCCGACAATCACCACCACCCGCGCATTTGATGCCAAAGGCGGAACCAACCACCGCGGTTTTGACTGCTCAGGCATCGGCCCATCCACCGCAACATCCAAGCGCAGCTGCACCTTGATCGCCCTCTGCCGCGCATCGATCGAATGCTTGCGCAACACGATCCCGCCAATCCTCGAAACCGGAATCCCAAGCTTGGCAGCCGCAGCCTCGCGACGCGCGACATCGTCTTCGGAACGATCCAAAGGCAGCACGATATCAACACTCTCGATGCGAATTTCCACAGTCCAAAAAATTTCAATCCCTCACTCGCGCACCGGCCGCTTGCGACCTGCCTCGTCCACATTCACTAAAGTCACCCGCGTCGAGAAAATCGGATCGCTGCCCGCCTTTTCATCACGCACCTCGACGGCATAACACACACTCGTCGTACCCTCGCGCGACAGCGTGCAGGAAATCGTCAGAATCGCGCCCTGCCTCACGCCGTGATGAAACTCCACGCGATCCATCCCCACGGTCACAAACCGGCATTGCGGGAACTCCAAACTCGCAGCAATCCAGCACGCCTCGTCGACCCATGCGAGCAACCGCCCACCGAACAGGAAGCCGTGGTGATTGAGGTCACCGGGAAGAACAAGATGATGCGTCTGCATGCGGCATTACCAGCGACGACGCCGGGGATCCTTGATGATTTTTGCGTCAACCGACCACAGCCCCGCGCCAGTGAAAATGATCGCAATCATCGGCACGAGATACAACAAAGCCGGCTCTTTCGCGACACTCACACCCGGCCCGATGAACCACGGCGCACCCGAGTGAATATTGAACGCCGCCACCACCATCGTGAAGCCAAGCAGAAAGGCGGCAGGACGAGTCGCCAAACCAAGGATCAGGCAGATCGCACAAACCACCTCCGCAAACAAGGCCGCCAGCAAACTCACCGGCGGCGACATGAAACTCAGCGGGAAAAAATCAGGCACTGGGAAAGTATCCTTGATTTTGCCATACGCCATCAGCTTCGGAATGCCATGACCAAACAACATCATCGCACCCAACATGAACCTGAGCGCAAAAATACCGCCCGCGGAATTCGGGTCGCGCGTGCCGCAATCGAAGAGAAATTTTTTCATGAGGCAGTGGGGCTGGAACCGGCCGGAGAAATGGTGATCCGCTTGAGCCTTTCATCACCTTCCGGCGAGTGAGTCTCGATGCCGGGGATCTCCTTGAGAATCTGATAAGCCATGCGCCGGTAATAAGCATTGAGCGGGCGCATCCGATGCGGCGTACCGGATGCCACTACCCGCTCGGCAATGCCGCGGATTTCTGCCGCCATCTGATCCTCGCGGATCGTGCGAAAATGTTCGCAATCGACCTTCACCCTCACCGAGTCGGGAAAACTCCGGCGCAAAATCCGATTCACCAGGTACTGGAGATCATCGAGCCGATCACCATCGCGACCAATGATGTGGCGGCTCTCGGCCGAGCGCACCTGCAAGCAAGGACCATCCGAAGACTGCTCGATCCCGATAGTCGCCGGCACACCAAGGTGCCCGAACATGGTGTCGAGGATCTTTGATGCCGCTTCTGTCTCATTCATGGGGGCATTCTAGGCGGATTGATCCAATGGTCAACCACCCACCGCCGCAATGTTTGGCAAATTACCCGCTTGGCAAAAAAATCCCGCACACCGAAGCTGACCGCATGCGACCGACATCCGGTTTTGGCTCCGCCAAAGCTCAAACAAGGCAAGACCTCCGACCCTCTTCATGAAAATTTCCTCCTTCACCGGCGGCATGGCCCAAACCAACGGCTATCTGCTTGAATCCACCCACGGCAATCTGCTCATCGACGCCCCCGAAGGCATCGCCGCATGGCTCAACTCGAAAGGCGTGCGCGTTGATGAAATCCTGCTCACCCCCCAGCACTACGATCATGTGCAGGACGCCGCCGCACTCCAACAACGCGGCGCAAAAATCCACGCCCACTCACCCTACTCGCCCGACCTGACCCTCGAATCCGCCGCGCGCGCATGGGGCATGCCAATCGAGGTCGAGCCCTACCAAATCGATTCGTTGATCGATCCCGGCTCACCGCTTGAAATCAAGGGCATGCAAATCACCACCGCGCATGTTCCCGGCCACTCGACCGATTCGGTGACATTTTATTTCGCAGCAAATTCCATTTTGTTTTCCGGCGACACGCTCTTCGCTGGCTCGATCGGCCGCACCGATTTGCCGCACGGCAGCACCTCGCAATTGCTCGATGGCATTCGCGCACATCTCTTCACGCTGCCACTCGAAACGATCGTGCTCTCCGGTCACGGCCCGCAAACAACCATCGGCGACGAAATCGCAGACAACCCCTTCCTAAGCTGAGCCACCCACAAAGATGACCAAGTTCCGCCCTTGCATCGACCTTCATCAAGGTCTCGTGAAACAAATCGTCGGAGGCACCCTCCGCGATGACTCGCAGCCTGCGGAAAATTTCGTCTCGGAAAAATCGCCCGCATGGTTTGCCGAATGCTTTCGCCGCGATCAACTCAGCGGCGGCCATGTGATCATGCTCGGCCCAGGCAACGAAAACGCCGCCAAAGAAGCGCTCGCCGCATGGCCCGGCGGACTCCAGATCGGCGGCGGCATCAACGCGTCCAACGCACGCGCATGGCTCGACGCCGGCGCCAGCCATGTGATCGTCACCTCCTCACTGTTTGACCCGAGCGGAAAATTCCTGCCACACGCGCTTGAAGAAATCAGCCAATCCTGCGGCGCGGAAAAATTGGTGATCGATCTCTCGTGCCGCCGCAGCGCCGATGGTTGGATCGTCGCGATGAACCGTTGGCAAACGCTCACCGACCTTGCCGTGACCCATGCCACCCTCGACCGCCTCGCACCGTACTGCGTGGAGTTTCTCATCCACGCCGCCGATGTGGAAGGCCTACGCGCCGGCATCGACCGCGAACTCGTCGAGCTGCTCGGCAGCTGGGGGAAAATCCCGATGACCTATGCCGGCGGCGCTGCTTCGATGGACGACCTCCGCGCGATCGACACCGCCAGTAGCGGCCGCATCGACATCACGGTCGGCAGCGCGCTCGACCTCTTCGGCGGTGATCAACTCCACTACCAAGACCTCGTCGCGTGGAATCAAAGGTCTGCATAGAATCGCCCGAATGCGGTTGCAGAGTCCTCCACTAAATTCCTATCCTCCGCCCGTGGCACAAGGACACCCGATCGCGACCAACGATGATGTGGCGGCAAACCGCAAATTCCTGCGTTCGGTTTTCCACTCGATGCTTCGCGCACGACTGCTGGAAAACAAACTCTCCAGTCTCTACAAGGCCGGCAAAATCGTCGGCGGCGTCTACCTCGGCAAGGGCCAGGAAGCGGTCAGCGCCACCCTCGGCACCGCGCTGATCCCTGGTCAGGATTTCTTTGCCCCGCTGATCCGCGACCAAGCCGGCCGCACGGCCTTCGGCGAGCCACTCATTGATTGCACCCGCACCTACCTTGGCTCGGCTTCGGGCCCGATGCGTGGGCGCGATGGCAACATCCACCGCGGTCGCCCGACGATGGGCATGCCCGCCATGATTTCCCACCTCGGCGCGCAAGTCCCAGTGATCGCCGGCATGCTTTTTGCCAAACGCCTTCAAGGCACACTCGCTGGCCGCGTCGGCGCCACCTGCGTCGGCGATGGTGCCACCTCGACCGGCGCCTTTCACGAAGGACTCAACCTCGCGGCGGTGGAAAAACTGCCGATGGTCGTGATCGTCGCCAACAATCAGTTTGCTTACTCGACGCCCAACACGCGTCAATTCGCCTGCAACGACCTCGTCGAAAAAGCGCGCGGCTACGGCATCGGCGGATTCGCCGTCGATGGCACCGACCTGCTCGCCTGCGCCTCGGTCATCACCGAAGCGGTCCGCCGCGCCCGCGATGGCCGCGGCCCGCAGTTGGTCGTTGCCCACCTGCTGCGACTCTCAGGTCACGGCGAACATGACGATGGCTCATATGTGCCACGCGAAAATCGCGAAGACCACTACGGCCGCGATTGCATCGACATCGCCACCCGCCAACTCATCGATCACGGCATCGCCACCGAAGAAGAAATCAAATCATGGCATCAGCAGTTTGCCGATGAAGTACAGCGCGCTGTCGCCCAAGCCCAGCAAGAAGCCGTGCCCGATCCCTACCACGAAGACTGGTCCGCCCTATCCTCACGCATCAGCGCGGCCCATCAACACCCCAACCCGACAGCCCAGCCATCGTGAGCGTCACCTACATCGATGCCATCCGCGAAGCCCAGGAAACCCTCCTGCGCGAGGATCCACGCGTCTTTCTTTACGGCCAGGACATCGCCACATTTGGCGGAGCCTTCAAAGCCACCAAGGGCCTCGCCGAAGCCTTTCCCAACCGCGTCTTCGATTGCCCGATCTCCGAAGACGCGATGGTAGGCCTCGCCGTCGGTGCCGCGATCGAAGGCATGCGCCCGATCGTCGAAATGCAGTTCGCCGATTTCTCATCGATCGCGTTCAA
>JBEINR010000195.1:0-2003 GCA_040377995.1 Akkermansiaceae bacterium
GCGCACATTCTCGCGATCAAGGACATGGCCGGCCTATGCAAACCGATGGCCGCGGAAAAACTTGTCGCCGCACTCAAACAGGAAGTCGGCATTCCGATCCATTTCCACACGCACGACACCTCCGGCCTCAACGCCGCATCGGTGCTCTCTGCATCCGATGCCGGCGTCGACATCGTCGACCTCGCCATCGCATCGATGTCGGGCTCAACCTCGCAGCCAAACCTCAACTCGGTTTCGGCCGCACTCGCAAAAACCGAACGCGATCCGGGGCTGGACTTCGACTCGCTCAACGAATTCTCCGATTACTGGGAAGAAGTGCTCGGCTTTTACAAACCCTTCGACTCCGCACCGCGCGCCGGCACCGCCGAAGTCTACGAACACGAAATGCCCGGCGGCCAGTACACGAACCTTCGCGAACAAGCGAACGCGATGGGCCTCGGCCACCGCTGGCGCGAAATCGCTCGCACCTACGCCGAGGTCAACCAGCTCTTCGGCGACATCGTCAAGGTCACGCCTTCATCCAAGGTCGTCGGCGACATGTGCATGTTCCTTGTCACCCGCGGCATCCGCGCGGCCGATGTGCCAAAGCTCAAGCCCGGCTCGATCGACTTCCCGGAGTCGGTGATCGACATGCTTTCCGGCGGCCTCGGTCAACCCGACGGCGGCTGGCCAATCGATGTCCAGAAGGTCGTGCTCGGCAACAAAAAGGCTACCACCAAGCGCCCTGGCGAGCTTGCCGAGCCGGTCGACCTCGTCGAAACCCGCGCAACGCTCTCGAAAAAACTGGGCCACCCGGCCAGCGACGACGACCTCTACTCGCACCTGATGTATCCGCAGGTGTTTGCCGACTTCAATGCGTTCCGCGCGAAGTACGACGACCTTAGTAGTTTGCCGACCAGCGCGTTCTTTTACGGCTTGCAGATCGGCGAGGAAATCGAGGTCGAGATCGATCCCGGCAAGATCCTCATCATCAAGCTCATCTCGATCGGCGAAGCGGATTCCGCCGGCCGCCGTGCGCTTTTCTACGAGCTCAACGGCATGCCGCGCGAATCGGTGGTGCTCGACAACTCGCTCAAGTCGGTGTCGAAGGCGTCGCGCGTCAAGGGCGAGCCGGGCAATCCTGCCCAAGCCTGCGCGCCGATGCCGGGCATGGTCACCGAGGTCGCCGTCTCCACCGGCCAGGAAGTGAAGGCCGGCGACAAGCTCGTCGTGCTTGAGGCGATGAAGATGCTTACCACGGTCAGCGCCGCAGCCGACGGCACGATTGGCGAAATCCTCGTGCAAAAGGGCGATCAAGTCGACAGCGATGATCTGCTGGTGAAGTTGGTGACCGCATAAGACACAAACATTTCTCTGATGAAAAAATTGCACATCAAATTCAAGGCCCGCCGTTCGCCATTGGCATGCGGCGTCTTGGCTTTTGCGATGCTTTCATCGTGCACCGCGCCATCGACGAATCACGCGCAGGTGCCGCGCGATGAGTTGATGCCGGAGTCGCTCTCGGATCCGATCGAGCCTTTCAACCGCGGTGTGTGGGAATTCAACCGCGGGCTCATGCACGGGTTTTTGCATCCGCTCTCGGCAGGGTATCGCGCCTTGGCCCCGGCGCCGGCGCGTGAATCGGTGAGAAATTTTTCGCGCAATATCACTTATCCCGGCCGCTTGCTGAATCATGCGTTGCAAGGTCGCTGGTCCGGTGCGGGCGATGAGTCGCTGCGGTTCCTCTGCAACACGACTGCCGGTGTTGGCGGGCTCTTTGATGTCGCGAGCCGCTGGAAGATTGGCCGATCCGATGCGGACTTTGCCCAGACCTTCAACCAATGGGGTTGGAAGCCGCAAAATTTCGTGGTGCTGCCTTAACCTGCCTGACCGTACCTACGTTTCACAAACACTTCTCCCACTACAAAAGACGGAATCATTCCACGGGAGTGAAAGGGGCAAGCGACAACAATCTGGGCCTCTATGGAGTGAACACCCTGCCCATATCCTACAAAGGCAAGATA
>JBEINR010000220.1:0-1638 GCA_040377995.1 Akkermansiaceae bacterium
ACCTGCAGCACGCGGGTATCGACGCGTTCGGTGGAGGCTCCGGTGAGTGACATCTTGGGAATGACATAGGGCTCGACGCGCACGAATTCGAGCGGGAATGTCACATTCGGTTCGCCCTTGAGGCTGGCGCGGCCGATTTGGCCGGCGGCGATGCGGCTGGCATTTTGTTCGTCGACATCGGCGCGGACTTGGAGGCGCTCGGTGTCGCCGATGATCATGAGCGGGTTCTTCGGGCTAGTGGCGGCGTACTCGCCGGCGCGGATGTTGACTTGCAGGATCGTGCCGTCGCGCGGCGACTTCACGGTGAGGCGATCGATGAGCAACTGGTTGCGTGCGAGGTCGCTTTCGGCGGCGTTGAGTTCAGCGCAGGCGGATTGCAATTTTGCGCTGGCGACATCGACATCGATGCGGCCGTTTTGCAGGTCCTCGAGGCTGATCGCGCGCGGGTCGGTGACCGCTTCGAGGCGTGTGAGTTGGGAGCGGGTTTTGGCGAGTTGGGATTCGGCGACCGCGACATTGGCAGTGGCGATGCTGATGCGGGATTTCGTCGCGAGTGCTTCTGCTTGCAGGTTGCGGTCGTCGAGGCTGAAGAGTGTTTGGCCGGTTTTTACTTCATCATTCACCTCCACATCTACCTTGGCGACGATGCCTGCCTCGGGCGCGCCGATGGAAACATTTTCGCTGAGTGCCTCGAGGATGCCGGTGGCAGATACCGAGTGCGTAAAAGGTTTTGCGGGTGGCTGCATGTGGGGCGCGGAGGCGGTGGCCGGCATTTGTTTTTGCGCCTGCAGTCGGGCGACCATCAGGATCGCGATGACGCCCCAGATGGCGGCGGCGATCGATCCGATGCGGAAGATGTTGGAAAGGATTCTCATGATGCGGTGGGTTAGTGAGCGTGCTCGTGCAGGAATTGGGGCGTGGATTTTTGCGCGCTGACATCGACGATTTCGCCATCGTCCATGCGGGCGATGCGGTCGGCGTAGGAAAAGATGCGGTTGTCGTGGGTGACGATGATCACGGCTCGGTTGGGGGTGCGTGCGACATTGCGGAAAAGTTCGAGCACGATTTCGCCGTTCTGTGCATCGAGAGCAGCGGTGGGTTCGTCGCAGATGACGAGTGGCGGTTCGTGGACGAGCGCGCGTGCGATGGCGACGCGTTGCTGTTGACCGCCGGAGAGTTTGTTTGGGTGTTCGCGCCAACGCGTACCGAGTCCGACTGATTCCAGTGCGGCGCGTGCTTTGTCGATGGCCTTGCGGCTCGATGAGCCTTGGATCATGAGTGGCACGCTCACATTCTCCGCGATGTTGAGGGTGGGGATGAGATTGAACTGTTGAAAAATGAATCCGATGTTGCTTGCGCGAAAGCGCGTGAGCGCGCCGGAGGGCATGCTGTGGAGTGGCTTGCCGAAGACATTCACCTCGCCGGCTTCCACGCGGAGGGTTCCGGCGATCGCGCTGAGAAGGGTTGTTTTGCCGCAACCCGAGGGGCCGACGAGCATCATGATTTCTCCCGCGTAGGCTTGGAGGTTTACCTTTTTGAGTACATGAATGCGATTGTTGCCCTCGCCGAAGTGTTTCTCCACAGCGCGCACATCGACCACGATGTTGGAAGGTTTTTCACTCATGCGCGGAATACCAT
>JBEINR010000216.1:0-1731 GCA_040377995.1 Akkermansiaceae bacterium
CGCATGTTCTTCGTTGGCGTAGGATTCGGCGATCTTTGCAATGTGCGCATCCTGCGCCACGACCTTTTGTACCAGCGCCGGAATCATTTCGATTTCACGCGCCAATCGAATGCCCTCGTCGCGAGAATATCGCCGGCCACGACCGATCTTGAGCGCCATCATCAGCAACACCGCCACTTGGCAAGTGAAGGCCTTGGTCGAGGCAACGGAAATTTCCGGACCTGCGTGCAGATAGACTCCCCTGCCCGTTTCACGCGCAATGGTCGATCCCACGACATTGCACAAGCTCATCACAAAGGCCCCCTTCTGGTTCGCCTCGCGCACCGCCGCGAGCGTGTCGGCAGTCTCGCCCGATTGCGAAATTGCGACCACCAAATCGCGACTGCCAACGATCGGATTCCGATAACGAAACTCCGCAGCCTGCTGGACCTCGGCATTGATGTCGGCCAAGTCCTCAAATGCATATTCGCCCACCAAACCCGCATGCAGCGATGTGCCGCAGCCGACGATCACCACGCGGTTGAGGTCGGCCAAATCGCGCGCCGAAGTCCCCATGCCCGCGAGCACCGAAGTGCCGAGGTTGAGGTCAAGCCGCCCGCGGATCGCATTGCCCAAGGAGTCCGGTTGCTCGTGGATCTCCTTCAACATGAAATGCTCATAACCACCCTTCTCCGCCGCCGAGGCATCCATGCCAAGCTCGGCAATCTCGCGCGTGACAGGCACATTGTTGAGATCGCGGATATCGACGGAGTCCGCCGTGACAATCGCGATGTCGTTGTCGTCGAGATATATCACCCGCTGCGTGTGGGCAACGATCGCCGAAGCATCGGACGCAATGATCGTTTCGCCATCGCCCACGCCGATCACGATCGGGCTGCCGCGTCTCGCGGTGATGATGCGACCCGGCTCGCGCGCGGAGAGCACGGCAATGCCAAAAGTTCCTTTGACCTGATGCAAGGCATCGCAAACCGCTTGAAAAAGATCGCCCTTGTCGCAATCGCCGATCAAATGCGAGAGCACCTCGGTATCGGTTTCCGAGAGGAAATGATGACCCTTGGCCTCAAGCCTCGCACGCAGCGAACGGTAGTTTTCAATGATGCCATTGTGCACCAATGCAATGTCGCCGCTTTGGTCGAGGTGCGGGTGTGCGTTGACCTCGGTCGGCGGCCCGTGGGTTGCCCAACGGGTGTGTGCGATGCCGGTGCTGGCGCGCACAAACCTTTCCGCCGGCCAGTCGGCGCGCGCGCGATCCTTCAATGCCGCCACCTTGCCCGGAGCCTTTGCCACCGCGATGCGATCGCCATCCATCACTGCGAGACCGGCCGAGTCGTAGCCGCGATACTCAAGCCGACGCAGGCCATTGATGAGCACCTTGGGTGCCTCCGCTTTGCCAATGTATCCGACGATTCCGCACATGATTTTTGAGGGCTGATGATTTGGTTGAAAACTTAACTTCAAGCGACCGGATGCACATCGCGTTGCACGACGGAGCCCGGCAAAGTGGTGGTGCCCGGCCACATCTTGCGACCAGGATAAATTGAGGTGTTGATGCCAGTATGCACGCCGTCGCCGACGATCGCGCCAAATTTCCTCCGCCCCGTGTCGACGAGCTCGCCGGCAACCGTCGAGCGATGATTCGATCCATCGTGCCGCAGGTTCGAAGTCGTGGTGCCGGCACCGAAGTTGACGCCCTCGCCAAGCACCGAATCGCCGACATACGACAAATGCCCG
>JBEINR010000100.1:0-3543 GCA_040377995.1 Akkermansiaceae bacterium
CCGGTCTTTGGGTCGGTTGCAAACTGGATGTTTGAGCCGCCGGTCTCGACGCCGATTTCGCGGATGACCGCAAACGATGCGTCGCGCATGATTTGATACTCGCGATCGGTGAGTGTTTGGATCGGCGCGACAGTGATCGAGTCGCCGGTATGCACGCCCATCGGGTCGAGGTTTTCGATCGAGCAGATCACCACGCAGTTGTCCTTGCGGTCGCGCATGACCTCCATTTCGAATTCCTTCCAACCGAGCAGCGATTCCTCGATGAGAACCTCGGAAACCGGCGAGAGGTCGAGGCCGCGGGTGATGATTTCCTCAAACTCCTCGCGGTTGTAAGCGATGCCGCCGCCCTGGCCGCCAAGCGTGAAAGCAGGGCGGATGATCAGCGGGAAGCGGCCGATTTCCTCAGCCACCTTGCGCGCTTCTTCCATCGTGTGGGCGGTGCCCGAAAGTGGCAGGTCGAGGCCGATCTTGAGCATCGCTTCCTTGAAACGCTGGCGGTCCTCGCCCTTGTCGATCGCGTCGGCATTCGCTCCAATCATGCGCACGCTGTGTTTGTCGAGCACGCCGGACTTGAAGAGCGACATCGAGGTGTTGAGCGCGGTCTGGCCGCCGAGAGTCGGCAGCAAGGCATCGGGCTTCTCGCGGATGATGATTTTTTCCACCACTTCCGGCGTGATCGGCTCGATGTAAGTGCGGTGGGCAAACTCCGGGTCGGTCATGATCGTTGCCGGATTGGAGTTCACCAAAACGACTTCGTAGCCCTCTTCCTTGAGTGCCTTGCAGGCTTGGACGCCGGAGTAGTCGAACTCACAGCCTTGGCCGATGACGATCGGGCCGGAGCCGATGACGAGAATTTTGTGGATCGAGGTGTCTTTGGGCATGGTGGGTGCGTGTGGGCGGCCTTGCGGTGCCGGCTAAATTGGGCGGGGTTTGGCAGGGAATGCGCGGCTTGTAAAGGGTGGGATTGTTTCTCGTCTCACTTTTCCGGGAGCAGGGGCAGCAGGGGGGCGTCGGGGTTGAAATCGGGCGGCAGGGAGTCTTGTAATTCCGGCTGCATGGATCCGCCATCGCCGGGGGCGCCGCGCGGCATGCGCGCATAGAGGTCGCTCGGCCAGGCCTGCACGGCCATGGTTTCGCCCTTATAGATAAGCGAAACCGTCTGGCCGTAGTAACTCACGGAACCAAAGAGTGGATCGACCCCGTCGCCGGACTTGGGGATGGTGTAGATCATGCGCAGAGATTCTTCGCCGCCGACCCAATCGAAGGGCAGGGTGGTCCAGACTTGGTTGACCCATGAGTTGTTCTCTAATTGGACGATGTCGCCTTTGCTGTTACGATTGAAAAACACGACCGAGACCGCGAGCTCGGCGATGTCGATTTCTTCGGTGGGGGCCTTTTGCACCGGGATGGTGAGGATGACTTGCTCGCCATTTTCGTAGTTCGAGTTTTTGAAAATCCGCACGCGGCCGAGCGAGAGTTTGCCGAGCATGGCATCGGGCTTGTCGAAGCCGTCGCGCAACTTTCTGGCGGCGAGATCGTAGTATTTTCCCGCTTGGGAAATGCCCATTTCGAAGATCTTTTGGTAATGGGAAGTCGCCGTGTCGTAGACGCCCATCTGCTCGTGAACGAGGCCGAGTTCGTAGCGGATGTTCGGGCTTTCGGGGGCCTGGATGGCGGCCTCCTCGAGCTTGACGATGGCCTTGCCCATGTCGCCGGCGACGCGTGCCTCGCGCGCCTGGCGGAAAAGTTTTTCGGCGCGTGGATCGGCGATTTCCGGCTCGCGCAAGGGGGTGGGGTCGGGTGGGCGTGGAGCCTCCGGCACAATCGGCCGCGCTGGCGGCGGGGTAACGGGAGCCTGCGCGATCACAGTGCCTGGCGGCTTGGCCAGCGTGGCATCGGGCACCCGCACGATCACCGGCTTGGCCACGGTCTTTTCGACGATTTTGACCTTTTGCGATTCTTCAAAGCGCGTTGCCAAAGCCATGCCGGCCACGAGCAGCTGTGCGAGTGCCATAAGCGCCAGGCCGCAAAGGGCGATTGTGAATGCCGGAACCTTCCCAGTGGAGGATGGTTGCGACGATGCGGGCGGCATGCGCGGACGATGGCGGCGGCCGCCGTGCGTGTCAATGCGGCGGCAGGATTGGCGAGCGGTTAGGAACTACTGCAAGGCGGCGTTGCCGAAGGCGAATTTCTGGCTTATAGCTGCCCCAGCAATGAATCCACCCGCGCCCCTGAGCTACTGCCCGGACCTGCTCCATTATCAACGCCGTTTGACCCGCGAGGTGAAGGTCGGAAATGTCGGTCTCGGTGGACTGAATCCGATCCGCGTGCAGTCGATGATCACCTCCGACACCCGCGACACGCCCGCCTGCGTCGCCGAGGTGCTCGCGCTTGCCGAGGCGGGTTGCGAGATTGTGCGGATCACCGCCCAGACAAGAATCTACGCCGCCAACCTCGAGAACATCGCCCGCGAAGTCCGCGCCGCCGGCTGCGAAGTGCCGCTGGTGGCCGATATTCACTTCAAGCCGGATGCCGCGCTCGAGGCCGCCAAGTGGGTCGAGAAAATCCGCGTGAACCCGGGAAATTACGCCGATAAGAAGAAGTTCGAAATCCGCGAGTACACCGACGCGCAGTACGAGGAGGAGCTCGAACGCATTCGCGAGGAATTTTCGCCGCTGGTGGAGTTTTGCAAGGATCGTGGTCGGGTGATGCGCATCGGCACCAATCACGGATCGCTCTCGGATCGCATCATGAACCGCTACGGCGACACGCCGCTTGGCATGGTGGAAAGTGCGCTGGAATTCGCCCGCATCGCCCGTGATCACGATTACCATGATTTGGTATTTTCAATGAAAGCCTCCAATCCGAAGGTGATGATCGAGGCCTACCGCCTGCTCGTCGCAAGGCTCAATGCCGAAGGGCCCGACTGGAACTACCCGATCCACCTCGGCGTGACCGAGGCCGGCGATGGAGAAGACGGCCGCATCAAGAGCGCCATCGGCATCGGTTCCCTGCTCGCCGACGGCATCGGCGACACCGTGCGGGTTTCGCTCACCGAAGACGCCGTGCACGAGATCCCCGTCGCAAGGGCGCTGGTGGCGCCGTTTAATTCCATGCGTAGCTGGAGCGTCCCGCTCCAGGCCGTCCAAGGAGCGTCCCGCTCCTTGGACCAGCAAGACGCGGAATCCGCTGCGCCCGATTGGGAATTATTGGGAAAACGCGAGTCTTCCTTTCTTCCGCATTGGCGGATGCCTGGGGCCACATATGCGGTCACTTTTCGTCTGCAAAACTCAATCCCAGCTTCCGCGCTTGAGGAGTATCATCGCCGCAGGGAGGTGCTTCTTGTGCGCCTAAAGGATTTCGCTTCGCACGGCGGTTCGCGTAGCTCCTTGAAGTCCATCCTCGAGATGCGCTCGGAAATCGCCAACTTGGAAGAGTCGTGTGTCGATGTCGCACACCAAGAGTCGGAAGGAGATTTTTTAATTAAGCAACCAGAGGGTGGAGCGGTGGGTTTGAGTGCACAGAAGCAATTTGACGCAGACC
>JBEINR010000168.1:0-2257 GCA_040377995.1 Akkermansiaceae bacterium
CTCGAAGAGTTCGATGCGAAAACCGACCCGAACAACAAGGATTCGATCCCGCCACTGATCGCCAAACTTCGCTTCGTGAAGGACGAAGGCCTCGCATGGGTGATTCGCCCCGGCTATGGCTCGGAAGGGAAGTTTCCTTTCAACTACGAGGATTCCAAGTCCGGCGCCAACAAGATTTCGGCGGCGGATATGATCGCTCCCGGCGACCTGTTCTTTGCCAAGCCCCCGATGGAAAACCGCTTCAAGCTGGTGGGCTCCGAAACTCGCAAGGAGCTCAACAAAAAGATCAATATCGAGATGGAGGTCACGATCGTCCGCATCGAGGATCAACGCCCGAACAAAAAAGGCACCATTTACGAGCTGCCCTCGCCGCTTCCCGAGGAACGCAAGTCCGACTACATCCAGTACGATCGCACGGCGATCTTCTCGCTCGAAGCGCTCGGCATGGAAGGCCGTGAGTTCAAAGTCGAGGAAAACACCGCTTTCGCGCTGCCGCCGGATAACCCGAACAAAAACTACCTACTCAAGAAGGTAGGCCCCGACGTCATTTCCATCGAGTACCCCGCAGCCGATGGGTCCAGAAAGTCAATCGAAATCAAGAAGGGCCAGCTCCCGAATTTCGATGGCTGAACGCACAGAAATCACTTTCCAAACCTTCCAAAATTCACCAAACTCATCACCCACCGTTATGCAAAAAATGCCTTCCGTTCTTTCCTGTCGTGCCGCCATCACACTCATGGCTATGGCAAGCACGCTGCCAAGCGTCATCACCAACGCTCATGCCGGTGAGGGTGGCTCTGGCTACAGCAGCCTTGCTCAGCGCGAAATGCTGCGCCGTCAAGACGCCGCCACCGAAGGCGATCGTCTGCTCGCCGAAGGCCGTGAAGCGTATGCGAAAGGCGACTACCAGCAGGCGGTCGACAAGTACACGCAAGCCGTTCAGCGCGTGCCGAACGCCCCGGCCTTCGCCGATCGCCGCCAGAGCTACATCGATCACCTCGGCGATGCCAGCGTCGCACTCTCGATGCAGCACCGCAAGGTCGGCAAATACGCGGAGGCCCGCACGCTACTCGAAGCGGTGATCGCCCAAGACCCGAACAATTTCGAAGCCAAACGCGAACTCGGCTACCTCGACGACCCGATCCGCACCAACCCGGCTCTCACCTACGAGCACACCCAGAATGTCGACAAGGTCCGCCGCACGCTCTACACGGCCGAAGGCAACTACAATCTCGGCAAATACGACGATGCGAAGCGCGAGTACGAAAATGTCCTGCGCATCGATCCCTACAACTCCGCCGCCCACCGTGGCATGGAGCGCATCGCTGCCGCAAAATCCGATTACTACCGCGCCGCCTACGATCACACCCGCGCCGAGCTGCTCTCGCAAGTCGACGCGGCATGGGAACTCGCCGTCCCAGCCGAACTCCCCGAGCTGCCAACCGGCTCACAAGTCACTCAAGACGGCGGATCCGGCGTTGCTTACATCAACGAAAAACTCCGCCGCATCGTCATCCCGCGCATCGACTTCGAAGACACGACCGTCGAGGAGGCTATCGACTTCCTCCGCATGCGCTCTGCCGAGCTCGACACGCTCGAGCTCGATCCCACCCGCAAGGGCGTGAACTTCGTCGTCCGCCGTCCGCGCACGGCCCCGGTTGCCGCCCCCGATGCCGGACTCGAGCCAGGCGAAGGCGCCGCCATTCCGACCGCTTCCGATCCGGGCTCGCTCCGCGTCCGCGAACTCCGCGTCCGCAATGTCCCGCTCGCCGTCGCCCTCAAGTACATCTGCGACCAAACGAAACTCCGCTTCAAAGTCGATGACTTCGCCGTCACGCTCGTTCCGCAAACGGAATCCGGCGAAGACATTTTCACCCGTACCTTCACCGTCCCGCCCGACTTCAACGCCGCTCTCGGCAGCGACGATGGTGGCGGCGCGAAAGCCGAGGCGGATCCCTTCGCCGAACCCGCCGCCGGCGGTGCCGCCAAACTCTCCGCACGCAAGCCGATCATCGAACTGCTCAAGAGCTCGGGCATCACCTTCGGCGAAGGCACCTCTGCCACTCTCAGCAACTCCGGCGTCCTGCTCGTCACCAACACCCCGACCGAACTCGACAAGGTCGAACAACTGGTCCAAGCCATCGGCAACAAGCAGCCCAAGCAGGTCAAAATCACCTCGAAGTTCGTCGAAATTTCTCAAGAAAACAGCGAGGAACTCGGCTTTGATTTGGTGCTGAGCGGGGTTGGCTTTGGAAAC
>JBEINR010000065.1:0-4957 GCA_040377995.1 Akkermansiaceae bacterium
AGACGCTCCAATGACGGCCTGGAGCAAGATGCTCCAGCCACATGAAGAAACGGCTTCTTCATCCTTCCCAATAACCAATAACTAATAACTCTTCCCTCTCTGCGTTCCTTGGCGACCTTGGCGGCTTCGCGGTAAAATATCTTTTCTGGATGAATCGGCGCCGCGAGGCCGCATCGCCCTACCGGGTGGAGAAAAACGCAAATGTCGCGGCGAGGCCTTCTTTGAGGGTGAAGCGTGGCTTCCATCCGGCGGCGAGCAGCTTGTCGGCGCTGGCGCGTGAATGCTTCACATCGCCGGCGCGTTCCGCGGCATGGATCACGCGTGTGCTGGTGCCGGCCTTGGCGAGGATTTCGCCAGCGAGTTTGTTGATCGTGATTTGGCCACCGTAACCGGCATTGAAAACACCCGTGACGCCAGCAGTTTCGGCGGCAAAGGTGAGCGCGCCGACGATGTCCTTCACATAGATGAAATCGCGCGTTTGCTCGCCATCGCCGTAGACCGTGATGTCCTCACCCTTGACGGCTTTTTCGATGAAGATCGGCACAGCGGCGGCGTAGGCACCTTTCGGATCCTGACGCGGGCCAAAGACATTGAAGAAGCGAATCGCCGCCGTCTCGAGGCGTCCTTCGCGGCGGAATATGTCGAGGTAGTATTCGCCATCGAGCTTGGTGATCGCGTAGGGGCTCTTCGGCTCGGGCAGCATCGATTCGATCTTTGGCACGGTCGGGTTATCACCATAGATCGCGGCCGACGAGGCAAAGACCAACTTGCGCACCTTGGCAGCGGATGCTTCTTCAAGCACATTGAGCAAACCATGGACATTGATGTCGACGCACTCAGATGGCTTCGACATCGACTCCGGCACGCTGACCAATGCGGCCATGTGGAAAATCAGATCCACCCCTTCGACTGCTTTGCGCACCAACTCGCGATCGGTGATCGAGCCTTCGATGAAAGTGCAATCAAGCCCATCGAGGTTCTTGCGATATCCGGTGCGCAGGCTGTCGAGCACGCGGATTTCCGAGGCCTTGCCTTGATAGTGTTCGACGATGTGGGAACCGATGAAACCGGAGCCGCCGGTGATGAGAATTTTCATGGATGTGAATGTTGAAACAAAATGATGCCGCGACGCTTAGGAAAGTTTTTCCGGGTATTCGCCGGCGGCGATCGCCTTTTGGATCGACTCGACCACGAAGGCTTTGTCGTCGGGATAGGTCACGCCAAACCATGAGCCGGTGGTTTGCAGCACGGCGCAGCGGGCCTTGCCCTCGCGAATCAATTGATCGACGACCGTGGGGATGTAGCACTCGGATTTTGGCTGCGTGCCGGACTCGGTCATAAATTTCACGAAAGCCTCTTCGAGCTGCGCGAAGAAGGCCGGGTTGAAGGCCCAAAAATTCATCGAGACTGGCGAGTCTGTGGGGATGACCCGGCGTTCGCCGTTGAGTCCGACGCCGCGGACATGGCCATCATCCTCGCGGCCGATGTTCACATACTCCTCGACCTCGGCAAGTGCGCCGCTTGCATCGAGTTTGCAGATGCCGCGATTGACTGTGCCGTAATCCGAAAGCGTGTTCTCCAGCGGATAACCCACCATCGCCATCGCATCCGGATTGTTTGCTTCCTTGATGAGAAATTCCGCCGCGCGGGCATAGGCATCGCGGCCATAGAAGTCATCGGCATTGATCACTGCAAACGGCTCTTTCACCGCATCGCGTGCGGCGCGGACCGCATGGGCGGTGCCCCATGGTTTTTCACGGCCTTCGGGCACCGAAAATCCGGCGGGCAGATCGCTGAGTTTTTGAAAGACATAGTCGACCTGGATGCGATCGGCGAATCTTGCGCCCACGCTTTGTTTGAAGGCCTCTGCGAAATCCTCGCGGATGATGAAGACCACGCGGCCGAAGCCCGAGCGAATGGCATCGAAGACCGAGTAATCGAGCACGGTTTCACCATGCGGGCCCATGGGGTCCATTTGTTTGAGGCCACCGTAGCGGCTGCCCATTCCGGCGGCGAGGACGAGGAGAGTCGGTTTCATGGAAGTGCAAGTTTTGCCCGGCATGCGCGGGGCGGCATTTCAATGGCACTTCGCGCGCGCCATGGCAATCACGGATGGCTGCCGATGGCTTGAGGCTCAAGGCTTGCCCGCGTCGCCCGGCAAAATTTCCCCGACGAGTGCCTTCACGCCTTGCTCGGCAAACTTGCTTTGCGGGTGGATGCTGCGGGCCTTGAGGTACCATGAGAGTGCGGATCCGGTTTGCTTTGGCGTGCGGTTTTCGAATTGCCGCGCGCGGTCGAGGGCGCGGGTGAAATCGGCGACCTTGGGTGCGAGCAACTCGAGTTCGCGGCCGAGCTTCGGGTCATCGGGAAATTGCTCGCGCAGTTCGGCGAGTTGCTCCCATGCGGCGCGGTTCTGGCCGACGCGGCCAAACTCCGCGGCCTTGCCGAGCGCGGTTTCGATCTTCGTCAGGTTTTCGACGATTTGGCGAAAGGCGTCCTCGCGTGTTGAGTCGCCTTGGATCGCAGGTGCGATTTCGTACTGGCGGCGGGCGATTTCGCGGAAGTTTTTTTCGGCGAGCAGGCGGTCGAAATCATTGCGGGTGGTGACGAGTCCGCTGCTGTTGTTCACGAGCTTGCGGAACTCATCGAGCTTCGGATTGGTGGGCCAAATTTCCGTGGCCTCGCGGATTTTTTCCGCCGCCTTGTCGCTGGCTCTGGCGAGCAACTGCGCTTTGGCATCCTCGATCGCGAGGTCCGACGCGAGCGTGGAGGCGGCGATGACACTATCGACTTTCGATGAAGGAAAATCGTTCGCTGCGGGCTTGAGCTTGCCGCTGAGCTCGCGGGCCTTGGTGTAATCCCGCGCCTGCAAAGCGCCATAGAGCTCGTAAAGATCGCGGAAATATTTCGCCACGCGGTTTTTCTTTTCGAGCGGCAGCGTTGCGACTGGCGCAAGGTATTCGCCGAGCGCGAAGGCTTCCATGAGCCGTTGTGATGCCGAGTGAAGTTCGTTGCGCGAAAGCATGAGATCGAATGCCTCGACATATTTTCCCGCCTCACGGATCGCTTCGTTGGAAAGCGCATCGAGCGAAGCAACGGTCGGACTCACGCCAACCGATTCGGAAAACAGCCGGGCAACATCCGAGTTCTTGTCGATGCGCAGAGCCGTGTCGCCATCCTTCCAGATCTGATTGTAGAAACGCGCGGCCATCAGCACATGTTCGTAGCGCCGCTGCACGAACCATTGGATCATGCTCACTTGGTATTGCGCCTTGGTGCGCAGCGTTTGCGCTTCGGTGCGTGCGATGTTGGCTTTTTTCAGCACTTCGATCTCGGCGATGCGACGCAGTGTGTCGGTGTACTTGAGCGAGTTGTTGCCATTGCCATCGTTGGCAGCGGAAGTTTTTTCCGGAGCCTCTTTGCCGTCCTTGCCGGCACCGACGGGCTTTGATTTTTCGAGTTCGTTGCCTTTGTCATGGCGCGCCATCCAGTCGCCACTCGAAATGATGGCCTGCTTTTCCTCTTCGATCGTCTCGTTGAGTTTTTTGAGTCCGTTGACATCCTGCTTGGCGAGCATCGCCATGTAGATCGACTCAGCGAGCGAGCCGCAGAGGTTCGCATCGCCGGGGTAAGATGAAGCAGTGGGCAGGAGCTTGAAGGCCGCGTAGAGATCGGGCTTTTGATCGCGCAGCGGTGAGATCGTGTGGAGGATTTCGGCAATCGTTCTGCGGTAGCGTGTGGCCTCCTCGTTGCTTTCCGGTGGTTGGCTGAGAAACTTGTCGAAGCGCGCGCGCAGCAGGCGGTTGTCGCCAAGCGGGATGGCCACTCCGCCGACGGTGATCGTCTCGGCCGATGGGTCGAGCAGCGGGATTTCCTGACCCAGCGGATTTTTTGTGTTTGCTGTCGCGGGCTTGCTTGCGGTGTCGCTGACGGGTGTCGGCGCATCGGCCGGATTGTTTGCGGGCGGCTGCGTGTAGACTTGGGCGTGGGCAAGTCCGGCCAAGGCGAAAGTGATTGCGAGGTGCGGTTTCATGGCGCGGGCTTGATGATTCAAAGTCGGTTCACACCGGTGGCGACGGCGATGCCGCCATCCTGGAAGTTCACCTTGAAGGAATACTTTTGTCGGGTCTCGAGGTTAAGCTTCGCCAAATCTGCCGGAATGCGAATGCCTACAAATTCAGGTCCGCCGGGCGTATCGACGCGCACGCTGACAACCTGCCCGCGATCACCGGTCCATTGCAGTTTCTCATCGATCTCGCCATGGATCACATAATCATTTCCGCGCAGGCTGTTTCCATTTTCCAAAAGCTCCCGCACATCGAGCACGGCGACGTTTTCAAATGCGGCGGGCTTTTTCCCGACGAAGGACTTGCCGGCAAAAATCGCGGCCGCGATCGCGGCGATGAGGCCGATCAAAATGCCGGGGTGGAGACTGGAACTTGCGCGTCGTGCCATGGTGGATTTCGGTTGATGAATTGTTAATGCCGGAGCTTGCCGAAATCGAGCGGTAAAAATCGGGCGATCAATCCCACTGCGGTTTCGAGCTGCCATACCATGCAAGCGCGAGAGCCACGGCGATGTGGGCCATCAATGCTGCGAAGCACGCATCGCTTGGCGAAAGCCCGGTATCGATGACCGATCTTACCGCATCATGAACCTGGCCTTGCAAGGCCTCGACCGAACCCGACCACGCCCAGTAGGCCGAAACAAACGGACGCGTGAAGGCCTCGATTTTCTCCGGCAAGGCAAGCACCGCGCCGGAGAGCGGCAGCTGGAAGCCGACCAGGTAAATCGACATCAACGATGCCTGCTCGGCCGTGCGCATGAGCGATGAAATGGCGAGGCAAATCGCGGTCATCGACGCATTGATCAAAAGAAGGAAGCCTGCGTGTTGGATGAAGTCGCCGCGGAACGGGCCGAAGAAATTCACGAACATCGCCATCCACAACGACTGCGC
>JBEINR010000208.1:0-1838 GCA_040377995.1 Akkermansiaceae bacterium
CACTCGCCCGCGAAGTCGGAGTGATCATCGGCGAAGATGAAATCCTTACGCCCGACACCACCGCGCTTGTTGGTGAAGACACCTTCGCCCTGCACCGCTGCGGCGATGAAGGCAGTCTCGGCGACGCATCCATGTTCGTGGCCGGCCAGCATGAGGCGCGAGAATCGCGGCTCGAGTGGCAAGGCCGCCATTTTTTTTCCCTCGTCGGTGAGCGTGCCTGTTTCATCGAGCGCACCGAGGTCGTGAAGCAGGTGTTCCGCGCGAATGAGTGCCTCTTCGGTGGGCGCGTCGAACCAACGGAAATCACGAATCTCATGCACGCCCGCGGCTTTGAGCATGAGCACCGCTTCGGCGAGATCGACGCGACGAACTTCGGGCGATTCGAATTCCGCGCGGCGCGCGTGATCGGCCTCGCTCCACAGGCGGAATGCGCGACCGGGAGCGGTCCGTCCGGCGCGACCCGCGCGTTGCTCGGCGGCGGCGCGTGAGATTTTTTTCACAAGCAGTGTGTTGATGCCACGGCGTGGCTCGAACGAAGCGATACGCGCCAGGCCGGAATCGATCACCGTGCGAACGCCGTCGATGGTCAGCGATGTTTCCGCGACATTCGTGGCGACGATGATTTTTGGTTTGTCACCGGGGCGGATCGCCGCTTCCTGCGTGGCTGGCGGTAGGGTGCTGTAAAGCGGGAACACATCCCATCCGCGTGAGGTCGATCCCTGCTCGAGCAACTCGATGGTTTTGCGGATCTCGTGAGTGCCCTGCAAAAACATCAGGATGTTTCCCGCATCGCTCATCGACATCGCTTCGCGACACACGCCGACCATCCTTTCCCAGATCGGAATCTCACGCGGCGGGCCACCACGGCGGTCATGGGTCGGAGCTTTTTCCGGACGATAAAAAACCTCGACGGGATAGGTGCGGCCACCGGCTTCGAGCGTGACAGCGGGCGCGAGAAAATCGGCCAAGCCTGCGGTTTCAAGCGTGGCCGACATCACCACCACTCGCAGATCCGGGCGCGGACCATCCTGCAGATCGAGACAGCGTGCGAGCGCGACATCGACCGCGAGACGGCGTTCGTGGAATTCATCGAAAATCACCGCACCGATGCCATGAAGCTGCGGATCATCCTGGATCCAGCGCTGGAACACGCCGTCGGTGAGGTAGAGAATTTTCGTTTCATTTCCATACTTCGAATCGAAGCGCACCGCATGACCAACCTCGCGCCCAACGCTCGTGCCGCGTTGTTTCGCAACCCATCCGGCAAGCAGTCGCGCCGCCATGCGTCGGGGCTCGACGACGAGAATCATGCCCTGCACGCCCGCATCAAGCAGCATACCGGGCACTTCCGTCGACTTACCGGAACCAGTGGGGGCCTTCAGCAGCACTCGTGCGCGATCGCTGGAAGAGACAGCGGCACGCAAAGTGTCGGCAATTTCGAAGACTGGTAATGACACGCACGAGGGTGTGAATGGAAATGCGGCATCGGAAAAGCGTAAAGAAGGAGCAATGTTTCAGAGCTCGCTGCTCGTTCACCCAATGCCCTTGCGCAGGTCGCGCATGCTGCAGAGGAAGGGATTGGCGGCAGTGGCGTCGCCGCGCATCTTGCGGGCGCCGGAGTTTCGTTTGGGGCCGAAGCGAGTGCGGGAATGGGCGAAGGCTTCGTCGACAAAGAGGCGACTGCCAATCACCGCGCCGTCGGTGAAGTAACGAATGCGATGCCGCAGCATGCGGGCGAAGGGGATCTCGCCATCGCGTTGTTGTTTGGCGGCTTGCTCTTCGGGCGTGAGCTGTTTGTGCGGTTCTTTCGTAATCCCTTTGCGCGTGGTTTTGCGCAC
>JBEINR010000082.1:0-4199 GCA_040377995.1 Akkermansiaceae bacterium
AGCTCGAGGTGCGCGAGCGAGTGCGTGACCGAAAGCACGATGCGACCGTCCTTGCGTGAAAGGTCGCGCAAAAGATGCACGATCTCGCGCTCGGAACATGGGTCGAGCCCGGAGGTGACTTCATCGCAGAGCAAAATCTTCGGGTCAGACACCAACTCCATCGCTAGGCCGAGTCGACGCATCTGACCGCCGGAGAGCACATTGACGCGTCGGTCGCCGATTTCAACAAGGCCGGTTTCTTCGAGTGCTTTATCGATGCGCCCGCCGATCGCTTCGGCATCCGCGTCACCCACCCGCAAGCGCGTCGCGGCTTCGATCGATTCATCAACCGTCAGCGTGTCATACGCGATGGAAAATTGCGGCACATAGCCGATCTCGGTCGGCGTGAAATCGCGGTCTTTCGAAAGGTTTCGTCCTTCCCAAAACAGATCGCCGGAGCTCTCGGGATTCAGGCCCGCGATGGTCTTGAGCAGACTGGTTTTGCCGCATCCCGAAGGCCCGACAATCGCCATGAAGTGGCCCTTGGGAATGCGGATCGACACGCGATCGACCAAAGGCATTTCCTCGCCGTTGCGGCGAATCGCGTAAGTGACATCCTTGAGTTCGAGCACGGAGATGAATGTGGGGGTGAAATCACTCGAGCGGCACGATGCGGATTTTTCCGCCGGGCTTGCGATGCATGTCCTCGCTGAGTGTGGTCGCGTTGGCTGGCGCGGCGCTGGGGGTCGCCGGCGTTGATTGATCGAGCGCATTGCGCAAGGCACCTTCGACCAACTGGCCGCAGTGGATCTTCATCGGCGGCAGCGCGCCAAGGTCGCCCGCGAGATCCTGCGCGGTGAGATGCCTTGCCTCATCGGCCGTCTTGCCGCGCAGCAATTCGGTGGCCATCGAGGCAACGGCGATCGCTGTCTGACAGCCGAAGGCTTGGAACGACGCGCGGTCGATCACCTTGCGGCCATCCTTTTCGGTGAACTTGAGCCACATCCGCAGCATGTCGCCGCATTCCGGCGAGCCCACAGTGCCTACGGCATCCGCATCGCCCATCTCACCTTGATTAAGCGGCTGGCTGAGGGCTTCCCTAACTTTGGATTCAAATGAACTCATGATTGGCTGCGTGTGATGAAATGACCATAGGCCGAGGCTTTGCCGATTCAAGCCGCGAGCGACGATTCACTTCACGGCAAATTTGCGGCCGCGGCCGGATTCCCATGACGCGCGCACGCTGTCGTAAAGTCCGGTGAGCTCGGCTTCGGACAAAAGGCGAAACTCGACCGTGTGGGCGTGCGTTGTTTCGGGAAATTTTTTCACGACCATCTGATGCACCTCAGTGCCGGCTGTGGCTGCCGCCTTGTCGATCATCTCACGTCCGCGATCGACCGCCGATGAGACCACTGCCGCCGCGCCATTGCCTTTCACCGCATCGCTGATTGGCGTGATGAAATAAAAGCGCGCAAGAGATTGGCCGAGCGCATCGACAGTGACCTCATCGACAATCAAGGTGCCATCGAGCACATAATTGTGGCGGCTGACCGATGAAATCCGATCGAGCGCGACCATGTAATGACCACCGCCGAGAGTGGCTTGCCAGAAACGGTTGGCGCCTGCCGAGTCAACGGGTTTTTCTGGCGCGGTCGGTGTTTCCTGCGCCTGCAGCGCATGGCCGAATGCCAGCCACAGGACCATGATGCCAAAAAGTTTGCTGTTTAATTTGAACATATGAGGAACATGGCATGTCTCCATGGTGATGACCAGCATGAGGGCCAAAGCTTCGGAAAAGTTAAAGATTGTCAGCTCCCGCCGTCGGGCTCAAATATTCCCCATGGTTCAGTATCGGTCCAATGTGGCTGCGCTGATGGTGGATCCATCGGGCAGCCTGTTGATCTGCGAGCGCGTGAATGTGCCGGGCGCATGGCAATTTCCGCAAGGCGGGGTCGACCCCGGCGAGAGCCTGGAGCAGGCGCTGTTTCGCGAGGTGCGCGAAGAGGTCGGGCTCGAGGCCGAGCACTATGAAGTGACCGCCATGCGCAAGGGCTACCGCTACTTGTACCCTGAGGACATTCGCGAAAAAAAGGTCCGCAAGCACGGCAGCCATGGCCAAGAGCAGACTTATTTCCTGTGCCGTCTCAAGGCCGGCGCGCCGCCGGTGAATGTGGATCAAAAGCCGCGTGAGTTCCGCGCGTACCGCTGGATCCTGCCGCAGGAGTTCGATCTCGATTGGCTGCCGGAATTCAAGCGCGATGTCTACCGCGCGGTGATGCGCGATTTTTTCAAGGTCGAGCTGCGTTGATTCCTCCTGGGTCGCTGCCGATACCGAAAAGCAGCGCAATCAGTCGCAACGCGCGATCGAGCGGCGACTTCCATGGTCTTGTTGGACGCACGATTTCCCATTCGTTTTCCAGCGCTATGGCACTGAGGCGCGCGTCGGGATTCACCACCAAGGCGCGCTCGCAAATGGCAAGCATCGGCAGATCCGCGCGGCTATCGGTGTAGCCGCAGGAGCCGGGCAGGCGGCCATCGATGAAATACGATGAATCTAGTAATTGCTTGAGCCGTGTGACCTTCGCCGCGCCCTTGTGATTTTTCAAATCTGGAAAAAGCGTGCCGGGCGCGACCACCGTGCCAAGCGAGATGTCGAAGCCGAGCAGCGCGCCTATTTCGCGCACATAGAACTCCGGGCTGGCGGAGGAAAGGATCAGCAGATCGCCCGCCCTGCGGTGCTGCTCCATGCGTTCGCGCAGTTGCGGGTAGATCGCCGGCATGAGCGACTGCGCGAATTCGCGGGCGTACGCAGCGAGTTGGCTCGGATCGACACGCCACAGGTAACTGAGGAAGATCCGCTTCATGCACTCGGTGCCGAGCAGGCAGGCGAGAGGGGTAAAAATCAAAAATACCGGCAAGAGCAGCGCGCGCCATGGTTCGCGGCGTACGACAAAATGACGAAACAGCAACTGGCAATCCCACGGGATCAGGGTGCCGTCGAGGTCGAAGAGGGCGATCGCCCGCGAAGTGGCGTTGGAGGGGCTCGTTTGCACGGAATCAACTGCGAATCGCGCGCAGACTGGCATGCATCACCGAGTGCCGCCATCTTTTACCGCGCCGCTTTGCGCTTTCCGCCGCCGGAATCCGGCTGTAAACTCCAGCCATGCCAGAAACCGCCGAGGCAGATCCACGCTTCAACGAATTTGTCCTTTTCCAGGCACAAAACGCCGGGCTTTTTCTCGGTCAGATCCCCCACCCGCAAACAGGCGAAAAATCGGTGAATCTCCGCGCCGCTCAATCAGTGATCGACTCGCTCGAAATGCTTTCCAGCAAAACCCGCGGCAATCTGACGGAAACCGAAACCAAGCTTCTCACCATGGCGCTGCAAAATTTGCGCCCCTTATTCCAATCCGCGCAAGCCGCCGCCAAACTCTGAACTCCAACGCAGCATGACATTCGAACCATTCAACATCGGCCATGTTCCGGTCGGCGGACCCGTCCCCTTCTTCATCCTCGGCCCCTGCTCGCTCGAGTCGGAGTCCTTCGCATGGGACATGGCGCGCTCGCTCAAGGACATCGCCGACCGCACCGGCATCCATTTCATTTTCAAGGCATCCTTCGACAAAGCCAACCGCACATCGATCAGCTCATTTCGCGGACCCGGCCCGCGTGAGGGCTGCCGCATCCTTGGAGAAATTGGCAAGCAACTCGGCGTGCCGGTCACGACCGACATCCACACCGCCGAGCAGGCCGAAATCGCCGCGGAGTTTGTCGACCTGCTGCAAATCCCCGCATTTTTGTGCCGCCAAACCGACCTGCTCGAAGCCGCCGCGAAGACCGGCCGCGCGGTCAATGTGAAGAAAGGCCAGTTCCTTGCGCCGTGGGACACGGTGAACATCGCCGACAAAATGCGCGCCTTTGGCTGCAGCCATTTCCTCATCACCGAGCGCGGCACGGCTTTTGGTTACAACAACCTCGTGGCCGACATGCGCTCGCTTTATTGGATGCGCAAGGAAGGCCTGCCGGTGATTTTTGATGCGACGCATTCAGTGCAGCGGCCCGGCGGGCTTGGCGGCACAACCGGCGGCGATGGCGAGCTTGCGCCGGTCTTGGCGCGCGCCGCAGTGGCCACCGGCGTCGACGGACTTTTCATGGAAGTACACTCGGATCCGGCCAATGCCGTTTCCGATGGACCCAACCAGATCCCGCTCGAGTTCATC
>JBEINR010000099.1:0-3570 GCA_040377995.1 Akkermansiaceae bacterium
CAACGCATTTCCGGAGGTCGACCACGGCTGGCTCGCCCGCCGACTGCAACGCGCGGTGGCCAACCCGAGCCCCCTGCAGAATCTCGCGACCGAACTCCGCGACGGCTATGACGAGGCATCGAAGCTCGCCCTCGGCCTGCAACTTTACACGCTGGTCGATGCTGCGGGACGCTCGGACCGCAACCGTGCGAGCTTTGAAATTTTCATGCGCCGCCTCGGCCGCCCCGAGCTTGGCACCTCGATACTTCGCGAAATGCGCGGCGATGGTGAGAGCCCTGCCAGCGATGAGCTGCCCTTCGAGAGGTTGATCTTCGGAGTTAATGAGGCCGATGTCGTCCTGCCGCCTGCATCATCGAGTCACGAATTCCGAGTCTATCGCGCCGATGACCTCATCCTCGTGCGCAACACCGGCCCCGAGCCCTTATGGATCCGCGGACGTTCGGTTGAATCCGGCTCATTCTTGCGCATGCGCGAACGCCAAACGCTGGTGGTTCCTGGATGGGCCCTCAGCTTCGAAGACCTGCTGTTTTTCCTCGACGTGAAACGTACCGGCAACGCGCCGGCAATCTACATCGAACCCGGCGAAAACGGCATCATCGCCGAACGCACTCGCAGCCGTCAGAGCGAACTCCGCGTCCGCTTCGGGCTCGAAGCGGAAGTCGAGGTACTCAGAAACACCAAGATGCGTGCTGCAAATCATGGGGTACTGAAACTTGGCGACTGCGTCACATGCCTCAATCACGAACGACTCGCCGACGAATCGGGCTTCAGCCTCTCGATCAACGAACTTCGCCGCAGCGCCACGCAATCAGCCCGCCGGTTTCGCCTCGCAGGGGACCGACAGGAGTACTTGGTTTCGAATGATGCGTCGACGCTTTCCAGCGGAGATCTCCTCCTCGGCCCGAAACTTTCGCCCAAGGCGGTCCTGTTCATCCGCTACGACGCACAGCGCCAAGAGGGAGAAGTGCAAATCCGCGAAAGCCACGGGCCAATCCTTGTCGATGGCGTTCCGGTTCGCGCATCGGCACCACTGCGCGACGGATCATTGATCCGCCTATCCGGCAGTCAATCGGTGCGCTGCCGGTTTCGCGAAGGATTTCTCGATGAGGAAAGAACGCTCATCGAGTCGCTGCAAGTCGAGGACCTGATCCATGATTTTGGACCCGATTCAAGGGCGCTCGACCACCTCAACTTCGAGGTGAAACGCGGCGAGATGCTCTGCATCATCGGACCCAGCGGCAGCGGCAAAAGCACACTGCTCACCGTGCTCTCCGGTCAGCGCGAACCTACCCGCGGCAATGTCCGCCTCAACGGCATTTCACTCTACGAACGCCGCGAGGCACTCGTGCCCTTCATCGCGCACATGCCGCAGGAAGAAGCGCTCAACCCGCAGCTCACCGTGCGCGAGCACCTGCGCCACGCAGTCACGATCCGCCGCCCCGCCCTCTCGCTGGCGGAACACGAACGTCGCGTCGATAGCATGCTCGCCGAGCTAGGCCTGCAATCAATCGCCCGACGCCGCGTCGGATCGCCCGGCGAAAAAACCATCTCTGGCGGCGAACGCAGCCGACTCAACCTCGGCATCGATCTTGGCAGCCGCGCCGAGGTGTTCCTTTTCGACGAACCAATCTCCGGGCTCTCCTCAAAAGACTCGGAGCATGTCGCCGAAACACTTCGTTCGCTGGCTCGCGAAAAAATCGTCATTGCCTCACTGCATCGCCCGGGCGCCCAGGTACTCAGGCTATTCGACAAGGTCCTCTTGCTCGATGCCGGTGGTCGTCTCGCGTTTTTCGGCACACCTGCGAGCATGGTCGGATACTTCCGCGCCGCCTGCGAGGAACTCGCGATCGTGCACCCGGCGGTGACCTCAAAATCACCGCTCGGCACCGACTTTGTTTTCGATGTACTCGAAACCCCGCTGAGCAGCATCGGCGGTGGCGCAAGCACCGGCGCGGCCAGACGCTTCCCGCCGTCGTTTTGGCAGGAGCGCTTTGAAAGCGTCGACCTGATGCAATCACTGCAATCAAGCCCCGTACCAATCTCGCTGCTGGGCGAAGCGACGCCCGATCGCCCCCTGCCCTTGCCTCCCAAACCCGCGCGCCGCTTTCACGCGGTGATCGCTGTTTTTGCGACGCATTTCCTGCGCTCTTTTCTCTCAAAATTCCGCAACCGCGGCACCATTTACAGCACATGCCTCGAGGCCCCCCTGCTCGCGGCGCTGATCGCCAACACGCTGCGTTCCTCACCGCGCGGCAGTTATGAATTCACCTCCGCGCTGCACATCCCCGCCTACCTTTTCCTCAGCGCCACAGTGGCGATGTTCCTCGGCCTCACCAACTCGGCCACCGAAGTTTTGCGCGACCGCTCGGTCCTTCGCCGCGAGCGCAACTGCCAACCGGGTGCCGCGTCCTATGTCATCGCGAAGTTCGTCGCGCTCGCGATCGTCGCAGCGGTCCAGTGCTTCGTGTATCTGCTCGTCGGCAACCACTTCCTCGAGATCGAAGGCATGCTTTTCCACCAGTGGCAGTGGATGACTCTTACCGCATGGACCGGCACCGCAATGGCCTTGGTGATTTCATCAATCGTCACCACCGAGAGAGCCGCCCTCACCTGCGTACCACTTTTGCTTGTGCCGCAGATGCTTCTCGCCGGCGCATTGGTTTCCTATCGCGAGATGAATCACGGCCTTTTCTCCGAGGCAAAACAAATCCGCGAACGCGGCGGCATCCCTGTGCCAGCCCACTTCATGCCGCTGCGCTATGCCTATGAAGGCATGATCGTATCGCAAGCGGTGAGCAATCCCTTCGAGCTCGAACGCCTGCGCCTCCAGAACCGCATCGACAATGTCCGCAAAAAACCAAGGGCACTCAGCGAGCGTGAAACGGTGTCATTCGAACTCGCCAAAGAAGGCCTGCGCCGATTGCTCGCATCCGGCGCAACCAACAAGGCGGAAGCAGCCGAACTCATCACCCGCATCCGCCGCATCGCAAGTACCGGTAAACGCATCGAGGTCGAATCCATAAAGGTCTGGCCCGATGATGACAAAGACGCCAGACCAGCGTCGGAATTCTTTGTCAACGAACGCATCGACCTGCTGATCCGCGAAGCGGAATCCTTCCGCAACGATTACCGTGACAAGGACTACCGCATCATATTCCACGCGCTCAAAAAACCGCTGCCATGGGCCGGCGAGAAAAAATCCACCGCCAATGGCGATGTTGATGACTCTAGTGAAATCGATACGCGTTACTTCTGCGCGATCTTTCTCTTCTCGGTCATCGCCCTCTGCGGGGTGATATCGACGGTCGTTATCTCACGGCAAAACCGCTCGACACGCTGAAAGAGCGCATCGCCGCTTCTTCAACCGTGGCGGCGGTTTTCAACCGCCATGCCCACTCCCAATAACTTTTAACTATTCCTAACACCACCCACATACATTCGCGGTTTAACCAACTTTCTGAATGTAACGGCGCCTCGAGGCCGCGTCGCCATACGGAAACGGACCTTTAAGGATAAAGGTCCCTGCCTGAAGAAGCTTCTTCTATCTTCAAGTCTTCCGTCTTTTCTCAC
>JBEINR010000084.1:0-4052 GCA_040377995.1 Akkermansiaceae bacterium
CCAGCCGTAGCGCAATCGATGGTCGAATTTTTTGAATCCGATGCTGGTCGCTTCGCGATCAAGCGCCTCGGAAAACTTGAGATCAATCCGAAGTCCGGCAATTTCCTTCCGATCGCAGCCAAGGCCGACACCTCAAAGATGCCACTCGCGGGCCTCACCTTTGTCATCACCGGCACGGTGAGCATGGACCGCGATGACATGAAGGCATTCATCGAGGAAAAAGGTGGCAAGGTCAGCGGCTCGGTCTCAGCCAAAACGAGCTATCTCGTCGCCGGTGAGGGCGGTGGATCAAAACGCGACAAGGCCGAAAGCCTTGGCGTGAACATCATTTCCGAGGATGAGCTCCAGGAGCTGATTACCGCAAAATCGCAGGGATAAGCCCGATGATTGCCACTTGATTCCCGCCCGCTTTCGGAGGATCATCCGCGCGCATGTCCACGACCGCCCAAGCGCCCGCTGCTTTGCCCGATTCCTCAGGCCACTACGGCCAATTCGGCGGCATGTTTGTGCCGGAGACGCTGATGGCTCCCCTGCAGGAACTTGCGGCCGCTTATGAGTCGGCAAAAAATGATCCGGCCTTCCATGCCGAACTGGACGATCTCCTGCATCATTATGTCGGCCGCCCGACGCCACTTTATTTCGCCGAGCGATGGACGCAAAAGTTGGGCGGCGCGAAAATTTACCTCAAACGCGAAGACCTCCTTCACACCGGCGCTCACAAGATCAACAACGCCCTCGGGCAAATCCTCATCGCCAAGCGGCTCGGCAAAAAACGCATCATCGCCGAAACCGGCGCTGGCCAGCACGGAGTCGCGACCGCCACCGTCTGCGCGCGCTTCGGCATGGAGTGCGTGGTCTACATGGGCGCCGTCGACATGGAACGCCAGGCGCTCAATGTCGCACGCATGCGCCTGATGGGTGCCGAGGTCCGCGCGGTCAACGCCGGTCAGGCCACCCTCAAGGAAGCGGTCAATGAAGCCATGCGCGATTGGGTCGCGACGGTCGATCACACGCATTACATCATCGGCTCGGCGCTTGGATCGCATCCGTTTCCGATGATCGTACGAGATTTCCACAGGGTGATCGGCGTCGAAGCACGGCGTCAGATCCTTGAACGCGAAGGTCGCTTGCCGGATCTGCTCGTCGCCTGCGTCGGCGGCGGATCCAACGCGATCGGCATGTTTCATCCGTTTCTCGGCGATGAAAATGTCCGCATGGTCGGTGTCGAAGCCGGCGGCGATGGCATCATGCCCGAGCGTCATGCCGCACGATTCCAAGGTGGCAAACTCGGAGTTCTCCAAGGCACCAAGACCTGGCTGCTCGCCAATGCCGATGGCCAAATCGAGCTGACGCATTCGGTGTCGGCCGGACTCGACTATGCAGCGGTCGGCCCGGAGCACGCGTATCTCCAAAACATCGGCCGAGTCGAATACACTTACGCCACCGATGCCGAAGCGCTCGCCGCTTTCAAGGAACTTGCTCACTGCGAAGGGATCATCCCCGCTCTCGAAAGCTCACACGCGATTGCCTACATTTCCAAAATCGCGCCAAGCCTGCCGCCAAGCACGATCATCATCGCCAACCTCTCCGGCCGCGGCGACAAGGATGTCGAGCAGGCTTCGAAGTATTTGCTTTGAGGAGACGCAAGAATACGGCGACTTCTTCAAAGGCAGGGACCTTTGTCCCTAAAGGTCCGTCTGATGATGAGTCTTTGAATCTGCTTTTTCGCGATCAACGAACTGCAATGACTCTTCATTTTCGCGTCCATTCGCGTTGATTCGCGGTTAAACATCTTCTTGAAAAATCGGCGCTGCAGAGTCGCAACGAAATCCGAAGCGGACCGTTGCGGAGAACGGTCCCTGCCTAAAATCGGCTTCTTCGTCCTCTTCCCCAATGACCACTGACTATTGACCAATGACCTTTTCTCTCCTGCGGCGTAGCGAGATCATCAGCGTGCCATAAAGCACCATCAACGCGGATCCGGGCTCCGGCACGGACGTCGTGTTCCAGGCAAGACCGAAGTATTCGCTGTTCACCGCGTTGGTGGTGTCAAAAACCTTGTTTTCGAAATTCACCTTGAAGCCATATCGGCCGGCATTGAGCCAATCGAAGCGCAGCATCTCGGTGTTGTTGTAGGTCGACATCGAGTCTCCGATTTTCGCCACAAACTGCCCGGCCTCATCAACCGACCAAACCTCGAGATCGAGATTGGAAAATGCGAGATCCGAACCTGTGTTGGTGAGATTGTTGAAATCACGAACAGAAAACCAGTTCAGCGCGACCGTCAGCGAAACCGCCTGATTGAATGCCGAGGAAAACACATATTCGAATGATTGACCGATTCCAATGCTGGCTGCATCCCAGCCGTTTACTTCGATCTGCCCGCCGCCATCCAAGGCCAGCTCGCGTGTGTTGGAGTAATAAACATCAATCGCCCTATCGAGATTCATCATCCCCGCGCCCGCGACCGCATCGAGTGACTGCGTGGTCACATTCATCGCATTCTGACCATTGTTCCAACCCTCGGTCTTGGTCGCCGAGGCCATCAACACGGATTTGATTACCCGTGTGTCGAAGGCGTCGGTGTTTCCGTTGTGATTGAGAAACAGATCGATTTTTGCCGCATCTTTGAGCAACGCGATGCCACCGGCGACCATTGGCGCCGAGAAGCTTGTGCCATCGGAATTGAGGAAATACCGATCTGTCGGTGATGGGTTCTGCACGATGCTCGGAAACCCGGCTCCGATGCCGCCGGTGTTTCCAAGATATGCCGCAAGGAACATGTTTTCACCGGGCGCGGCGATGTCGACCGCCGACCGCACACCAGTGAGCGTGATGCCGGTCACGGGATTGTAGAAATCCACCTTTCCGCGCGATGAGAATGAAGTTGGCTGATTGAAGTTGGTTCCGCCAATCGCGCCGACGGCGATGTTGTTGAATCCCGAGGCGGGAGCGCCAACCGGTGCGTTTCCACCATTGCCCGCCGAAATCACCAAAGCGACCGAGGCATTTTGCCGAGCCAGCGCGTCGATCGCTACGGATTCCGCAGAGCTGGCCGCGCTATCCACTCCGCCCCAACTGCTGTTGATCACATCCGGTTTGGCGACGCCCGAACCTTGGAAAAAAGATCGGTACACGCTGATCGTCGAACTTTCCGTCGTGGAAAATGAACCCACATCCGTGTTGGAGTAATCGACCGCAATCGCGCCCGACACGAGCGCCGCCTCGGGCGCCATGCCAAGCCCGGCATAGGTGTAGGCTCCGCCGTTGGTCGAAACATAGCCGCTGCCCGCAAGCACATGGCCAACCATGGTCGCGTGAAAATCCAGTTCATTGGTGAGCCCTGCCGCCGTGCTGTTGAAATTCGTGATCCGATTGGTCACTCCCGGCGCGCGGACAAAAACTTCATGACCCGCCCAAACATGCCCGGCCTCAATGTTTCCAATGACCGTGCTGGCTCCGCGATAGCCCGCGTTGAAAAAGGTATTCCAGCCAACGACCTCGTTGACAAAAGTCAGGCTGTCGAAAGCGCCGTTTTGATAGAAACCGGAATAGATCAGGCTCTTCGGCTCATCTTCACCGCGAACCGCCATGGAGGCCATGGCAAGGCAGAGAACCGATCGGGTGAGTGCGTTCATGCAAATAGCGATTCTAATGCTCAGGATCTAGGGCTCAATGTTTAAAATCAGGCCACCTGCACCTGCTTGTCGACATCCTCGCGGAGGTTTTCGATGATGAAATCCTGTCTTTCGGGCGTGTTTTTTCCCATATAGAAGGCCAGCAACTCCCGCACCCCCTTGCCCTCCTCGTATTCAACCGGATCAAGGCGCATGTCGGGTCCGATCATGAAACCAAACTCGTCGGGCGAGATTTCACCCAGGCCCTTGAAGCGCGTGATCTCCGAATTTTTGCCAAGCTTTTCGAGGGCCTTTTTGCGCTCGTCGTCGTCGTAACAATAGATCGTCTCCTTCTTGTTGCGAACGCGGAAAAGTGGGGTTTGCAGAATATGCAGATGACCGTCGCGAATCAGCTCAGGGAAAAACTGCAGGAAA
>JBEINR010000114.1:0-3197 GCA_040377995.1 Akkermansiaceae bacterium
ACGGTATCGAGCAGGCCGTCGCCGTCGTCGTCGGTGTCCTCATCGTTGTTGATGCCATCGCCGTCGGTATCGGTGTTGTCGACCGAGATGGAGAACACTTGGTTGCCCGCAGCCTGGGACTCATCCGAAAAATTGATTGCATTGATTCCACCTCCGATGTCTCCGGTCGGGCTGGTTCTCGACGGAAGAACCTGGTTGGAGCCGTAGGTCGAACCGTCATTCACGAGAACCGCCATCATCTTGATCGGTTGGCCCGCTCCGGCCGGCACGCCGAGGGCTGCTAGGCTGAGTTTCATTTCCACGCCGGATGCAACATTCCCATAGGGTTCCGTGGCGGCCGCCCAGATGGTCGCAATTTCGGAGACGAATCCGCTGGGCCCGGCAGATTGGTTGTAGGTCTGGCCAACATAGCCGCGCACACCGGTTTGGAGGTTGTAGCTATTCACATGCGCTTGAGTAGCGACGTCATTGCTGTAGATGCGAACCGCATAGTCTGGGTTAAAGCCCGATTCAAAGGTGAGGCCTGCGGAGGCGGATGTGCCGAGGTTGTTGATCGTGTAGCCTTCGTCGCCGCTGGTGATCTGATTGTTTGCGACAAAGTTGGATCCGCCGCTCTTGGAATCAATGAAGAGAAGAATGGCGTTGCCTTGGGCTTTTCCGCCAATGAACAAGGCGATGTCGGAGCCGTCTTGGGCGGCATGCAGGTTAGCGAGCGCGTTGTCGCTTCCCCACCCAGCGGTGACCGTTTGGACAATTTGGCTGGTGTAGTTGTCTGAGGAGTCCTTCGTGCCGTTGACGCTGACCTGGCCGTGGGTGGCGGTGATGGCGGACAACAGAAGGGTAATTCCTAGTCCTGCTGTGCGATTGTAGCTCGATTTCATTTTCATGGGTTTGTTGATTTTCTAGTTTGATTGAATAATAGCGCTATGTTGCTCATGAGCAAACGATTGATTCATTGATTAACCGCATATCGCAATAGTTCGGCAAATGGGCATATGAATATGTCACAACGAAATTCCTAGGTTTAGAAAATTCGATCAAAAAAAGCGGGCAAGGCGTCGAAGGGTTCAATTTTCCTGGCTTTCGCCCCCGAGGATGCGGTCGAGCTCGGCCACGCGCTCCCAGGGGCAGCGTTTGCGCTGGTATTTTTTCCAGACGATGTCGCGGAGCTCGGCCCAGACCTCCATGGGCGGGTTTTCCAGCCGGTCCCAGACTGGGTTGCGTTTTTGCTGCGTGGTGAGAATCGTCCACCGACCGCTCATGTAATTGCCGCGGTAGTAGCGCTTGCCGTCCTCGGCATTGAGTTTCCACTCGTGACTTTCCATGGCGCGACCATGCGACGAAGCGCGGGCGCGCGACAAGTGGCGAATGTGGGCCGAGCGGCCAAAATTGGCGACTTTGGCTCGAAATTAGGGCAGATTTCCCGAAATTTCACCTTTTTGGAAAATCAATCGACTTGATCACGCGGAGCTGCGGGTGGATGGATGTCCTGCAATCGAGCATGTCACAGGAACGCAAACAGATGATCCGCCTTACGTGGAAGCGCTTTTCCGGAGCGCTGCGGATGCTTGCGCAGTCCGAGGAGGGCTCGCGGGCCTTGGTTTTTGCCGGGACCTTGTTGGCGATGATGGTCGGCATGAACGGCCTCAATGTGCTCAACAGCTATGTCGGACGCGATTTCATGTCGGCGATCGAAAACCGCAATGTCGGCGAGTTCCGCGCGCAGGCGCTGCTTTACGCGATGGTGTTTGTCGCATCGACGGTCGTGGCGGCGCTGTTTCGCTTCACCGAAGAGCGACTCGGCATCCTGTGGCGACGCCAACTGACATGGCGGCTCACCGAGACCTACATGAGCGAACGCGCCTACCATCGGCTCGACTCGGCCACCGGCGTGGCCAACCCCGATCAACGCATCACCGAAGACGTGAAGGCCTTCACGACCACGACGCTTTCATTCATGCTGCTCATCATCAACGGCACACTCACCGCGATCTCGTTCTCAGGCGTGCTTTGGAGCATCAGCCCGCAGCTTTTTGCCGTCGCCGTTGGCTACGCATTCTGCGGGTCGATGCTCACGGTCTGGCTCGGCAAGCCGCTCATCCGGCTCAATTACAACCAACTCGACATGGAGGCCAACTTCCGCGCTGAGCTGATCCATGTTCGCGAAAATTCCGAATCGATCGCACTCGCCCACCGCGAAGGACGCTTCAGTACGCGACTAAAATCACGGCTCGACGACCTGACGATGAATTTCCGCAAACTCATCCGCGTCAACCGCAACCTCGGCTTCTTCACCAACGGCTACAACTACTTCATCCAGATCATCCCCGCGCTGATCATCGCGCCGATGTTCATGGTCGGAAAGGCCGAGTTCGGTGTGATCACGCAATCGACGATGGCATTTGCCACGCTGCTCGGAGCCTTTTCGCTGATCGTGACGCAGTTCCAATCGATCTCCGCTTTTACGGCCGTGACGGCGCGCCTGCACTTGCTGAGCGACGCGATCGAAAACGCGCACGAGAACAAGCCGTGCTCGATCCAAATCGACGAAGAGCCCAACCGCGTGGCCTACGAGGACCTCACGCTGTGGAATGCCGACAAGACGCATGCCTTGGTCCGCAACCTCAATCTTGAGATCAAGCGCGGCGAGTGCTGGCTCATTGCTTGCGCCGAAGACGCCCCGAAGCTCGCGCTTTTTCGCGCGACGGCTGGCGTGTGGGAATGCGGTGGCGGGCGGGTGGTGAGACCGGGTCTCGATAACATCTTGTTTCTGCCGGAGCGGCCGTACCTGCCACCGGGAACCCTTCGCGATCTCTTGCTGCGCACCGGGATGGAAAAAGTCACGGACGACACCGAGATTTACAAAATATTGCAGGAATTGGGACTCGAAGAAACGATTCGTCGTGTCGGCGGCCTCGGTGCAGACCGCGATTGGGACGATGCCTTCTCGATCGGCGAGCAACACCTGCTCTCCGTCGCCCGCATCTTTTTGGCAAAGCCCGCATTCGTTTATCTCGACCGGCCGGGAAGCTCACTGCCTAAGTCGCGGATTTCGATGATCCTCAACAAGCTCATCAGCCAAGGCATCAGCGTCGTGATCCTAGCCAAAAACGGCGATGTTGGCGTGGACTGCGACGCGTGTCTGGAAATTCGTGAAGAAGGCAAATGGGAGGTCATGCCCGGCTCAAGCGCCAAGG
>JBEINR010000103.1:0-3448 GCA_040377995.1 Akkermansiaceae bacterium
CACATCCCCGGCCTCGTGCACATGCAGCCGAAGGATGAAAATGAATTTGTCGACATGCTCCACACGATGGCTGCCTACGATGCCGGCCCGTCGGCGATCCGCTACCCGCGCGGCCCGATCCGCAGCACGCCGGTGAAGGAACAACGGCAATTGCTCGAAATCGGCAAGGCCGAGGTCGTCGCCGATGGCACCGATGTCGCGCTGATCGGACTCGGCACGATGTTTGAAATGGCCGAGCGCACGAAGGAAATGCTCGAGGCCCAAGGGCTCTCGGTCGCATTGATCAATCCACGCTTCATCAAGCCGCTCGATACCGCCGCGCTCGAGACCTACGCGCGCAAGTGCCGCGTGCTTTGCACCTTCGAGGACCATGTGATGCTTCACGGTTTCGGCGCCGCCGTCATCGATCATCTCCACGACGCAGGCATCCACACGCCGGTCGAGCGCATCGCATGGCCCGATGAATTCATCGAGCACGGCAAGCCCGACACGCTTCGCGAACTCCACGGCCTCACCGCCGAAGTCGCCACCAGCAAGGTGCTCGCACGCCTCGCTTGAAATAAAAAACCAAGCGCAAGCCATGTCCGCCAAAGCCACATGGAAAGTCAGCGCGGCAGTCATGGCCAGCCGCGTGCTCGGACTGCTGCGCGAAATGATGTTTGCCGGCCTCTTCGGCGGCAGTCGCTGGATGGATTGCTTCTACCTCGCCTTCCGCGTGCCAAACCTCTTGCGCGACCTGTTTGCCGAAGGCGCGCTCTCGCAGGCATTCGTCACCACCTTTTCCAAGAAACTCAAATCGGAAGGCGAAGCCTCAGCATGGGAGCTCGCCAACAAGGTGATGACGCTCGCCGCCGTCGCCATGGGCGTAATCACACTCCTCGGCGTTGCCGCGGCACCATGGATCGTCGAGTTTCTCACCTCGCTCTCACGCTCGGGCTCAACCGCACGCGACTACAACCCGGAGGAAATCGCGCTCACCATCACGATGGTCCGCGTGATGTACCCCTTCATCCTGCTGGTCTCACTCGCCGCGCTGGTGATGGGCATGCTCAACGCACGCAATGTCTTTGGCATGCCGGCGCTGTCCTCGTGTTTTTTCAACCTCGGTTCGATGATCGGTGGCGCGGCGATCGGCTGGTGGATGGATCCGACATGGGGAAAACAAAGTCTCGTCGGATTCTCGATCGGCGTGGTGATTGGCGGCATGGCGCAATTGGCCTGCCAATTTCCCGCACTGCGCCGCGTGGGCTACCGCTTCGTCGCCGACTTCCGCTGGAATGACTCCGGCGTGCGGAAAATACTCAAGCTCATGGGCCCGGCGGTGATTGCCTCATCGGTCGTGCAGGTGAATGTGGTGATCAACTCGATGTTTGCTTACGGCGTCGGCGAAGGCGCGGTGAGTTGGCTCAGCTATGCCTTTCGCCTCATGCAACTGCCGATCGGTGTCTTCGGCGTCGCTGTGGCAACAGTGACGCTGCCCGCACTCTCGCGCGCTGCGACCGATGGCGTGACCGATGATTTCAGAAGCACGCTGTCAAAAGGCCTACGCCTCGTTGCGTTTCTCGTGCTGCCCTCGTCGCTTGGTCTCATCCTTTTGGCCGACCCCATCGTGAGCCTGCTCTACGAGCGCGGTGCCTTCGACGCGCAGGATCGTTTGCAGACCGCCGCCGCGCTGCGCGCCTACTCCTACGGCCTGCTCGGCTATGCATGGCTCAAGGTTCTGCAACCCGCCTTCTATGCCGTCGACAAACGCTGGCTGCCGATGATGGTCAGCATCCTCGCGCTGGTGCTCAACCTCGCCTTCAACTGGTTCTTCGTCTTCGTGATGCGCTGGGGCCACGAATCGCTCGCCCTCACCACCAGCATTTCCGCCACGGTGAATTTCCTCATCCTCTTCATCGCCATGCGCCGCTTCGCTGGCGACATCGGCGGTGGCGAGCTGATCTCACTGCTCGGCAAACTCTCGCTTGCGGCCGTCGCGATGTCGCTCGTCTGCATCGCCGCCAACCACTGGCTCTTCCCCGATCCCGGCAAGCTCTCGATGTTGCACCGCGCGCTCTGGCTCATGCTCACCATCGGCGGCGCACAACTCGCCTATTTTTCCATCGCAAGCCTGATGAAGGTCGCCGAAGCAAAAGAAGCCATCGCCATGGTGACGCGCAAACTCCGCGGGTGAGATGCGAATAATCAATACCCATTTCTTTCAGAAAAGATTTACCGCGGAGGCGTAAAGGTCGCAAAGGGACGCGGAGAAGAAATTGAAAAACGTGGATCGAAAATGAATCCGCCTCTTCTTCCTCTTATCTAGCTTCTTCTGTCTTCAGGTCTTCCGTCTTCTTGAAACTCTACCCCTTTTTCACCGGCACAATCAAAGTCGGCACCACCGCCTTGCGCAGCATGCCTTCGGCCACACTGCCTAGCAAGAGCGCCGCGATCGCGCCATGACCGTGCGAACCGAGCACAACTAGGTCGGCATGCTTGTCCTTCACATGATCAAGCAAAGCCGATAGCGCGCCACCCTCGGCAATTTGCGAAACCGCATTCGGCACATCCTTGTGCACGGTCTCGAGCAACTCACCGAGCTTGATCACTGCCCGGCGCTTGGCCTCCTCGTGATAGGCATGCAACGCGGGAAATTCATCGGGCGTGAAGCCATAGGCCGTGTAGCTGGGCTCGGGCTCAACCACATGAAACAGGCACAAATGGGCACCCAGCGCTTTGGCAAGCGTCGCACCCATAGCAACCACCCGTTTGGTGGCATCGGAAAAATCAACAGCGACTACAATCGTTTTCATGGCATTTTCAACAAAGCACCGCACCTTGCGCCGCGCAATCACGCAATCCGCGCACACGCATCCAATCCGGATTTGGCAAAGCCCACTTCATGGTCTTCAATAAGCCCGCCATGATCCGATTTCTCCATACCCGCATTCGCGTGCGCGATCTCGACCGCTCGGTCGCTTTCTATCAGCAGCTCGGCTACACACCCGGCGAAATGAAAGACTCGCCGCAAGGCAATCGCCTCGCCTTCCTCGAGCTCCCCGGCAACGATGTCTTTCTCGAACTCTGCCACTCGCCCGAATACACCGCCACCTGCCCCGAGGACCTCATGCACACCGCCCTCGGCGTGCCCGACATCATCGCCTACTGCGACCAACTCGAAAAAGCCGGCATCGAAATCTGGCCCTCCGGCTGGCGCGAAAAATTCTCCTCCGGCGGCCGCAAAATGGCCTTCGTCACCGACCCCGACGGCTACGAAGTGGAAATCCTCGAAAGATAAGGGGGAAGAGTGATTGGTCATTCGTGATTGGTTAATTGGGGATAAAGAAGCAGCCGCTTCTTCCTCATTTCTACTTTGTGCTTTCAGCTTGGGCACGGGCGGTCGTGATTGACAAAGGAACAAAATCGAAACGCCGAGGCGCGAAGAGCGCAGAGGACTTCGCAGAGA
>JBEINR010000213.1:0-1768 GCA_040377995.1 Akkermansiaceae bacterium
CGACCGCCGACGGTGGAAGGCATTTCGGGCTCTTCGACAACCGCAATGATCCTGACGGCGAACATAACATTGCCGAGTCACGCCCGGAGGTGCTCGGCCCACTGCGCCAGGCACTCGAACGCTGGATGGACGAGCGCGTCGAAACGCCGATCAGTGGGATTTTTCCTGACGGCGAACCTTGAGGATTCGCCGCTTGAGTTCACGCCCCGACAATTCCATGCTCGACTCCGACACCACCATGAAACCGATTCAGACACTCATCGCGCTCGCACTTGCGGTCCAAGCATCCGCCGCCGAATTGCCCGAGGCGTTCAAAGGACTGCTTGAGCCCAACGCGCCAAAACGCGGCCAGATCGGCATGGTCATCCCACCGCGCGAGATCGACAAGTTTGTCGCCAAGGTCGAGGCAGCCGCGCGCAAGGACCCGAAGTGGTTTCGTGAATTTTCCTCCAAGTCCAAGCCCGGCATCCCCCTGCCCTTCGACGAACGCCTCGGACTCACCCAACAGGAATACGCCGAGTACCTCGCGCTCTGGAACAAGCGCGAGTTCAAAGCGATGGGAGATGTAAGCATCGTGCTGCGCCCCTCATCCGGCAACAGCTGGACGATAGCCACCACCGGCGAGGCCAGCGCGATCTCCACCCTGCGCTTCATGCCCAAGGAAGATGTCTTCCGCTCGCCGAATGGTGACCTCAAACGCATCGAGGACATCAAGGCCGAGGCCTCAAGCATCCTCGGCGAATGGACCGGCCGCGAATGGAAATTGGAAGAAGATACCGGGCTCGGAAAAACCAAGGAAAACATCGCCGTCGGCCGCTTCACAAACAAACCCTTCGGATTGCTCGTCTATCGCGCACAGGAAGTCTCGACCGAAGGCACACGCCTGCTCGACCGCAGCCTCGTGATCCGTTTCCCCATCAAATCATCCGCGCCACCGGCCGCAACACCCGCCGCGGAAAAATCCGCCAAACCGGCAAGCACCGAAAAAAAACCGGAGACGAAAAAAACCGAGGCTCCGAAAAAACCAACCGCCAAAGAAAAAGGCGAAGCGAAACGCTAAGCCCGGCACTCACCACATTCCAAACCCACGATGAGAATCATCGCCGGCAAGGCGGGCCGCCTCGCGATCAAAGTCCCGCAAGCGGTGGCACGACCGACCACGGACTTCGTGCGCCAAGCGATTTTCTCGATCCTCGGCGATCGGGTCGATGAATCACGCGTGCTCGACCTCTTCGCCGGCTCCGGCGCGATCGGCCTCGAAGCTCTCAGTCGCGGCGCAAGCGCCTGCACCTTTGTCGACGAACACCGCCAAGCCAACGCCGTCATCCAACAAAATCTCGAAAAAACCAAACTGAGCGGCGGACGGATCGCAAAGTCCGATGTGCAAGGGTTTCTCAAACGCGACACGGCAAGCTACGACCTGATCTTTGCCGATCCGCCCTACTGGCAACACCACGGCGACAAGGACCACATCGGCGACCTGCTCGCAAGCGGGCTCATCGCCGCACGCCTCGCTCCCGACGGATGCTTTGTCGCGGAAATTTCCGCCCATCAAGCATCGCCCGATGGCGCTGCGCTGAGCCTCATCGACCGCCGCGAGTACGGCGGCAGCGCGGTCCTGCTTTACGCGCACCCGACAAACGCCTAAACACTTCCACACCATGCGGAAATTCCTCGCGCTGCTGCTTTACCGCGTGACGCTGCCCTGCCTCTTCATCGCCGCCTTTCCGGCATGGATCGTGAAAATGCTGCGCCGAGGCGGACTCAA
>JBEINR010000133.1:0-2832 GCA_040377995.1 Akkermansiaceae bacterium
CTCGAGACCGAGTTCGCCGAGTGTCACGCAGACCTCCATGTTGAGCGCCGCCACATCGCGTACGATGTCGAGCACCTTCTCAAACTTCTCGGTGCCACCGCGCACACCTTTCCATGCTGCACCCATGCAAAAACGCGTCGATCCATTGCGCTTGGCAGCAAGCGCGTGTTGCATCACCTCATCGCGCTCGAGCAGGGCCTGACGCTCGATGTCGGTATCATAACGCGCCGATTGCGAGCAATACGCACAGTCCTCGGAGCATCCGCCAGTCTTGATCGAAAGCAGCGTGCAAAGCTGGATCTTGCCATCCGGCCATGATTGCTCGTGTACTTCGCGGGCTCGCTTGAGCAGATCAAAAAACGGCAGCGAGTGGAGTTCCTGGAGTTCGGCAAGTTTCATGGGATGGCTTGGGTGATGATGAAAATTTTCGGTTCGGAAACTGTCGTGCTTATCGGCGCCAGCTGCCGCGCGAAACCGGCAGTTTTCCGAAGCTGATGACCCGATAGTCGGTCGCACCGGTCGCGCCTTCGAGCGGAATGCCGAGCTTGCTTTTCCAAACAGCGCTCATGCTTTCGCCGGTGTGGCAGCCCCAGCTTTTGCAGTATGCATTGTGCGCGAACACCGAGGACTTGATTTTTGAAAGGTCGCGTTCGTGGAGCCAGGCGGTCGACGCGGCCATGATGTCGGCACCATACTCAAACATGAAGGCGTGGCGATTTGAATGACCAAAGTAGTCAAATGTCTCAATCGACCCTTTCGGTCGTGAGTTCATCGCGCGGATGAATGATGCCGAGTCGTTGAACCAGATGAGTATCGCCCTTCGTTCCGCGGCAACCTCGCTGATCCATGTCGTGTAAGGTTTGCCGTCTTCCCTGGAGCGCGCTTGATAGGATGGTCGATAAATGATCCAGACCAATGGTGCATTGGAGCCGTGCGACTTGCGAATTTCCGCCATGCGCAGGGTCGATGCCCTCACGAAGTTCGCCCACCAGCGGTCGTGTTGGTCTTCCTTGATCCGAAGGTCCTCCCACTTGCGCAGCGCCGGACCACCCGTCGCGATGACATGGTCGGCACGCAGCGATGGCTGTAAAAACAGGACGATGAGAGTGACCTTGAGAAAGGCTCGAAACATGGAGGCGAAACTAGCCGCCGCCGGCCACTCTGGAAAGCGGGAAAACACGATTCGGGTCACCCGGTCAATTTTCCAAACCGTTGCGGATGATCTCCATGAAGCTCTGCGGATCGAGGGCCGCACCACCGATGAGCGCGCCATCGATGTCCGGGCAGGCCATCAACTCGGCGGCATTGCCGGGCTTGACGCTGCCACCGTACTGGATGCGGATCCTTGCGGCGGTGTCGGCACCGTAAAGTTCGGAGACCAGCGAACGCACAAAAGCATGGGCATCCTGCGCCTGCTGCGAGGTCGCGGTGACACCGGTGCCGATGGCCCAGACCGGCTCGTAAGCGATGACCGTTTCGGCCATGTCCTTTTCGGTCAAGCCCTTAAGGCCCTCGGTGACTTGGCGGCGCAACACGGCTTCAAGTTGACCGCCTTCGCGTTCGGCAAGGGTCTCGCCGATGCAGAAAATCGGCTTCAAGTTTGCCTCGCGGGCCTTGAGCATCTTCGCGTTGATGATCTCGTCGCTCTCACCAAAAATCGAACGGCGCTCGCTGTGGCCGAGGATCACATAGTGCACGAAGAACTCGCGCAACATCATCACGCTCACTTCGCCGGTGTAGGCGCCGGAATCGAACTGCGAGCAGTTCTGCGCGGCGATCTGGATCGTTTGGGAATTCTGGCCGGAGCTGTGCAGTGTCTCGGCAAGTTTCGGCAGCGACACAAAGGGCGGCGCGATGACGATCTCGCAGGCAAGGTTGAGGCCTTGAATCTTGGTGATGAAACTTTTGACGAAGTCCTCGGTTTCGGAGGCTCCTTTGTTCATCTTCCAGTTGGCGGCAAAGATCGGCTTGCGGTTCATGAGTGTGTGGATTCGGTGTTTGGGGATAAATTGGAAATCAGGCATTGTTGAGTGCCGCGACGCCGGGAAGTTCCTTGCCTTCAAGGAGCTCAAGCGAGGCGCCTCCGCCAGTGGAAATGAAAGTCATTTTGTCGTCGAGGCCGAACTGGTTGACCGCAGTCACCGAGTCGCCGCCGCCAATGATGGTCACCGCACCTTTGGAGGTCGCCTGTGCCACTGCTTCGGCGATCGCGCGGGTTCCTTTGGCGAAGTTTTCAATTTCGAAAACCCCCATCGGTCCGTTCCAAATGATGGTGCGGGCCTTGGCGACTTCCTCGCTGAATTCGCGAATGGCGACATCGCCGATGTCGATGCCTTCCCAGCCGTCGGGTGTCTCACCACCCTGCTCGTAAGGAGCCGTCACTTGAGTCGCGGCGCCATCCTTGAACTCCTGGGTGATGCGGGTATCGGCCGGCAGCAGGAAGCGCACGCCTTTGGCTTTGGCCTTGGCAAGAATCTCAAGCGCAAGGTCGAGCTTGTCGGCTTCGACGCGGCTGTTGCCGGTGTGATAGCCTTGCGCCTTGCGGAATGTGTTGGCCATCGCACCACCAATGATGAAGGCATCGGCCTTCTCCATGAGCGAGGTGATCACCTGAATTTTATCGGAAACTTTCGCGCCGCCCATGATCACGAGGAAAGGCTTGGCCGGTTTTTCAAGCTCGTCGCAAAGGTACTGAAGCTCGCGCTCCATCAGGAATCCCATCGCCGAGGTCGGGATGAAATGGGTCACCCCTTCGGTCGAGGCATGCGCACGGTGGGCGGTGCCGAAGGCGTCGTTGACATAAATTTCGGCGGAGCCGGCAAGTTGTTTGGC
>JBEINR010000125.1:0-3041 GCA_040377995.1 Akkermansiaceae bacterium
CGGCCTCAATGATCACGCGGTGAATTTCGCCTGCATGATGATTGCCGCAAGCACCAAGTTTCGCGGCCCGCGCTCAGGCCTCGATCGGCGTGAGCCATGTCTCGCGGCGGAACCATGTTTCCTGACGCTTGGCGTACTGGCGCGTTGCGGCATTGATCAGTTCTTCGCAAGTCGCACGATCGATCTCGCCGGCAATAAGCGCGCGGATCTCGCGAATGCCGATGGCCTTGGAGCAATTTTCCGAAATCGCGCCAAGCGCGGCGACCTCTTCGATCGCGCCGCCCTCGAGCATTGCGCTGGTTCTTGCAGCGATGCGTTGGTGAAGGTCGGCACGACTGCGTTGGATGACGATGCCGCGCAAATGCTGCGACACCTCGCGCGTCTTTTGTTCCCATTGATCGCGGAGCTCGGAAATTTTTTCTCCGGTGATGAGGCAAACTTCGAGCGCGCGTTCGACATAGCGGCGGTTTTGCAGGTCGGTGCGCGACGCTTCGAGCGGGTCGAGCGCGCGCAGTTGCGCGATGAGGTCGTCGAGCGACAGTGTGTCGAGTTCCGCTCGGAGTTTTTCATCACCGGTCGGCAAGGGCGCGGGGCCGTGCGTCAGAAACTTCAGATACAAACCCGAGCCACCGGTGACGATCGGCGTTTTGCCGCGGCTTTTGATTTCATCGATCACCGGGCCGGCAAGCCGCATGTAACTGCCGGCGTTGGCCGATTCCTGCGGCGACAACACGCCGTAGAGATGATGCGGCACAAGCTCGCGCTCCTGCGGCGATGGCGCAGCGCTCACAATTTCGAGACCGCGGTAAAGCTGGAAGGCATCGGCATTGACGATCTCACCATCGAGCTTACGGGCATATTCCATCGCCAGCGCCGACTTGCCCGAAGCCGTGGGGCCGCAGATGTAGAACGATTGAGGGCCGGTTCCCTCAGTCTCAAAAATTTTCGAGTTCATGCAGCCTATTGCGCAGATTTCATTTCTCTCAACGCACCCTGCGTTTCGAGAAATCCCCCGTCAACCGCGTTGTGGGATTGCGTTGGGCAGGGACCTTTGTCCCCAAAGGTCCGCGCGAATGAGTTGCTGCCTCGTCATGTGGCTGGATCATCCTGATCCAGGCCGTCCATGGAGCGTCTCGCTCCATGTTTTGAAAAGCCGAAGATTTCGCTGTCTCCGATCTAGCTTCTTCTGTCTTCATGTCTTCTTTCTTTTGCCAAATCGAAACGCGGAGTTGCGGAGAACGGAGAGGACTTCGCGGAGATGAGTTGGAAGGCGTCATGATTTTTTTCGCCCCCCCCGCACAAAACTCCGCGCTTTCCTCCGCGCGCTCGGCGTCTCTGCGTTTCGCTGAAAAAACTAAAACGGAAGCTTACCCCCAAGGCCTTTCATCATGTCCTTCATGCCTGGCATGCCACCCATTTGGCGCATCATGTTTTTCATCTTGTGAGGCGACTTCATCATCTTGCGCATTTCGCCGAATTGCTTGATGAGCTGATTCACTTCCATCAGCGAAGTGCCCGATCCGGCGGCGATGCGTTGGCGGCGTGAGCCTTTGATGATTTCCGGGCGGCGGCGTTCCTCGTGGGTCATGGAAAGAACGATCGCCTCGGTGCGTTTGATTTTCCCGGTGTCGAGTGCGCCGGCGGGGAGTTGTTTTTTGATTTTGTTGAATCCGGGCATCATGCCGAGCAGTCCGTCGAGCGGGCCGAGGTTGCGGATCATGCGCATCTGGTCGAGGAAGTCGGTGAAATCGAATTTTCCTTCCTGCATGCGCTGCATCGAGCGCGCCGCATCGGCTTCGTCGACCTTGGCGGCGACTTGCTCGACCATGCCGACGATGTCGCCCATGCCGAGGATGCGATCGGCCATGCGGTCGGGGTGGAATTCGGTGAACTGATCAAGCTTCTCCCCTTCGCCGGCGTACTTGATCGGCTTGCCAGTGACCGCGCGCATCGAGAGGGCCGCGCCGCCGCGGGCGTCGCCATCGAGCTTGGTGAGGATGATGCCGGTGATGCCGACTGCTTCATCGAAATGCTTGGCGACCGAGACTGCTTGTTGGCCGGTGGCAGCATCGGCGACGAGGAGGGTTTCCTTTGGTTGGATGAAATCGTGCAGGCGCTTGAGTTCGGCGACGAGTTTCTCGTCGATCTCTTGGCGGCCGGCCGTATCGAAGATCAGGACGGTGCCATTTTGGTTTTCCGCCCAAGCGAGGGCTTCGCGGGCGACCTTGACCACATCGCTTTCGCCGGCTTGCGGCGTGAAACATGGCACATCGATTTGCTTGGCGAGCGTGGCGAGTTGGTCGATCGCTGCGGGACGGTAGAGGTCGCAGGCGATCAGCAGCGGTCGGCGGCCTTCGCGCTTGAGTCGGTTTGCGAGCTTCGCCGAGGTCGTGGTTTTACCCGCGCCGTTGAGGCCGCAAATCAGGATGCGCGCGGGCGGATTGAGATCGAGTGGCGATTGATTTCCGCCGAGAAGTTCGGCCAGTTCGTCGTGGAAAATTTTGACGATTTGTTCGCCGGGCTTGATCGACTTGAAGACATCCTCGCCCATCGCCTTTTCCTTCACCTTGGCGATGAAGTCCTTGGCAACGGCGAATTCCACATCGGCCTCAAGCAGTGCGATGCGAATGTCGCGCAGTGCGTCGGCGATGTTTTTTTCCGAGATGCGGCCCACGCCGCGAAGGTTGCGGAAAGTTTTGTCGAGGCTGTCGGCGAGTGACGAAAACATGGGAAATGTGGTTTGAATCAAAATCCGCCCGAGTAGCTGGCGGCGTGGTCGATGCGGAACCACCATTCAAGCGCGGGTTCCGCTGTTTTTCCAGAGCGGTTTTTCCATGTGACCGATACCGAGCAAATCGGCTGGCGCAGCGGGCGGTTGACCTTCCAGGAAAACATTCCGGTTTGGGCGTCGTAGGCCGCAGGCACTTCGCCGAGGCCTGCGATGCGCATGGCCAGCGTTGATGGGTTGAGGTCGGCGACCTTCGAGAGATCGGCAGAAATCAGCGGCATGCGTTCCGTGACGCTGGCGCCGGACTCCGGGC